>NZ_JBQENZ010000039.1:0-58753 GCF_052044935.1 Ensifer sp. 22460 | reverse complement strand
GTATGCGACGTCCACGCCCCATGGCTTTTTCAGTTGCAGCAATCTGAGGTTGATCTACGGGCCGTCAAATGAGCTCACCGAAGAGTACCTGACGAGCTCATTGTGAGGCCTTGATGCGGGCGGCATAGGCCCATGGCATCAGGGCATCGATGTCTTTGGCGAGGTGGCCGTTTGCGAGGCGGGTGAAGAGGTCGCACAGATAGGCGTAGGGCTCAACGCCGTTCATTTTACAAGTGCCGATCAGGCTGGCAAACCGGGCCCAATTGCGGCCCCCTTCATCGTGCCCCGCAAAGAGCGCATTGCGGCGGTTCATGGCCGGTCGGCGGATCGCGTTTTCCACCAGGTTGGAGTCGATATCGACGTGGCCGTCGCCCAGAAACAGCCGGAAGCCGTCCTGCCGCGTCAGCATATAGGCCAGGGCTTTTCCGAGGTCAGACTTGCGTGAGACGCGCTTGGCTTGCGCTGCCAGCCAGGTGAAGAACTCGTCCACCAGCGGGAGGGACAGGTCCTGTCGAACTGCCCGGCGATGTCCGGGATCTGAGCCCCGGATACTGTCTTCGATCTTGTAGAGCGCGGCGATCTGCACCAGCGCCTCGTCGACGATGGGCGATCCACTCTTTGGCGTGGCCTTGATCAGCTTTCTGCGCCCGTGCGCCCAACAGAAGGCCAGCTTCAAGGGATCGCCACCCATCCGGTCCGACGTGGCGAGGTGAGAGTAACCACCGTAGGCATCCACCTGGATTGTCCCGTTGAACCCGTCGAGGATTTCAGCGGCATATTCGCCTTTACGCCCAGGTCGATAATGGAACACCACGCCCGACGGCGCAGAGCCATTCCAGCCGCGATCGTCACGCAACACGGCCCACAGATAGCCGGTCTTCGTCTTGCCTCGCCCCGGATCAAGCACCGGAGCCGTGGTCTCATCGACATAGAGCCGCGTGCTTTCCCACAGCAGCCGTTTTGCCATGTGGTCGACCACCGGTGCGATTTCGCTGCCCGTGCGCCCCATCCAATCGGCCAGGACCGTGCGGTCTATCGGCACCCCGTGTCGCGCCATGACCTCGGCCTGCCGGTTGAGCGGCATATGTTCGGAATGCTTGGAGACGGCAATCTCAGCCAGAAGGGCTTCCGTCGGCCAGCTCCCTTCCAGCAGATGCGCTGGCGCTCTGGCCTGGATGACGCCCGTTCGACCCTTGGGGCATGCGTATTTCGGGCGGATGGTGACGATCACCTCGTAGCGCGCCGGAATCCGGTCGAGCCGTTCCGTCCGGTCTTCGCCGATCCGAACCATGTTGCCGCAACCGCAGGGACAAACGATGCTCTCGGGCTCGATCACTCTCTCGACCCGCGGCAGGTGTTCGGGCAGTGCACGGGCTTTACGCTCCTTGCGAGGAGCGACTTTTTCCGGATCGGATGCGCTGGCTTCGATCTTTTTCTCCACGGCGGCAATCCGCGCCTGTGTTTCGGCAATTGCCGTTTCAAGGTCTTCCAGCGCCAGTTCCATCTGCGCCGGATCGAGCTTTTCCGATTTCGGCCCGAACTTCGTGCGCCGATAGTCGTGAACCTGACCTTCAAGCTTCTCGACCAGTTCCTTCAGCTCGGCGATGAAGGCGTCCTTTTCGGCAACCACAGCCTGCTCGTGCTGACGTGCAGCACGCTCGACCGACAGTTCGAACTGCATCGCCGCAAACGCCTTCACCACCTCTGGCGGAAGGTCCGGAAACAGGCTGAGATCAAGGGACGACGACATGCGGTCTTATAGCAAGACAGCACAAAAAATCCAAATAAAACAATGCAAAGGCAGCGGGATATTCACCCTGCCGCCGACGGCGCGATCACCCGTTGCGCCATGACTCGCCGCCAGTCGAGCCCCTCGAATAACGCTTCGTATTGCCCCCTGGAAAGACGCATCGTCCCATCCTGCACCTTGGGCCAGGCAAAGCTTCCATGTTCAAGAATTTTGTAGGTCAACACCATTCCGGTGCCATCCCATACCAGGATTTTCAGACGATCACCGCGCTTCGACCGGAAGATCACCGTCACCCCGGAATGCGGGTCGAGCTTCAACTCGGTCTGCACCATCAGAGCCAACGCCTGATGCCCGCAGCGGAAGTCCACCGGCCGCGTTGCAATCAGGATCGGCAGTCGTTGGCCCGCGACGATCATGCCGTCCCTCGCATGGCGCGCACCAGAGCGGCCACACGTTCAACTGGCACATCGCCGGGAACCCGCATCACAACGTCCGGGCCGATCTCCAACGTCAAGACCGGACAAACCGCCTCCGACAGCGGCGGCGCCAAAACATTCACAGCCTCGCTCGGCTCTGCCGCAATCGCCAAAGGCACAAATGCTGGCTCGGCATCGCCGCTCTCCGACAGGCCCGGCATAGCCTCAAAAGGCAGCGTCAGAATGCCCTCGCGCACTTGCCGGCGCCACAAGGAAAGCTGGTGCGGAACAACGTCATGACGGCGCGCGACATCAACAACACGAACACCAGGCTCAAGGCTTTCCGCGACGATCCGCGCCTTCACATCATCTGGCCACCGCCGGTTTCCGCGGCGCGGCTCGACAACTTCGTAGCGCCCAACAAATCCATCATCTGCCATGCAAATCTCCAGATAGTCCTGGAAACCTTCTCGCACGCCCGGCCAGCCTCAAAATACAGCCTATCCAATGGGGCGGAGACGGCGCTTACAGGATTATAGGTCTCATAGCGGAGACTGACGTTCACATCGAGGGACTGAGTATACCTCCGGGGTTCTACTCGGCGACGGTGAGAACGTCTCGTTCCTGCCAGCACCGGAAGAAAGCGCCGGAGACCACGTATGAGCTCCATCTGAACGCCCGCGACCTTAAAGCGGTCCGCGGTTTCATCGGAGATGAACGCGGCGCCAGCATGGATGCGACAACAGCCGTCCAAAAGGGATATTTCACCATCGCCTGATGCGAGGTTGCGCCCTTCGGTCAATGCGGATGTTGCCGATCACGCAAGTCAAGTCACTAGCTAGGGAAGTTGCTCTCTTGCTTCCGGTGACGCCCGCTCATCCAGCGCTTTCTCCATCCGAGGTCCCGCTCGCAAGATCGTGGAGGGCTTGGGCCTCCTCTGAGGCATACTCGGCAGACAGAATGATGGTGAGAAACGCAGCTCGGGCAATGTCTTTTTTCGAAGCACTTGGGTGCCTGGCCTTGACGGCCTCAATCAGGGCCTTTGGCTTCATACCCGGGACTGCCAATTCCCTGATCGTTTCGGAAATGGTTTCGGTCTCGCGAAGCTTCGTCTCTCGCATCGGTACCCCATGTGTTGACGTGCAACACTCATATCCCCGGTACATGAGAGATTTGTGATTTCAGCCTGTGGTCGGACATGGCTAAATAAGTGTTGGCCGTCGTCGCGAGATCTCATTGTCGGTGTACGCCGTCCATCTGCCATATCGCTCGTCATCGGTGGTGAACGGAGGCTCGGATGGGCTCCCCGGAAATCGACAAGGACGGACATCTGCTGCCCGTCAAGGTGAGAGCCGACTGTATCGAGCCGTTGACCTCGCAGTCCTAAGCCACGCTTGGTTTTTCAACGTCGATCAATGAGGTACCCCTAAAATTAGATGGAACAAAGATAGTCAGAGTCCAGAACGAAGGCGCAACCATGCCGATAACGACGCCAACTTCGGCCACAACAAAAAGTCGAGTGAACAAGGAAGGAATACCGACGTGAGGCCGGTCGCAAAGGGCAGCCAACCAGCCTTCGTGAAATGGCGTTGCCCTTGGTGGTTCGATCACGTATTAGCCGCCCTTATTGAGTGACCTTCCCGAACCTGTCCGTGATGTGCAGCGATTTCGGGGCAACCGAACCGTCGCGACGTCGCGGATAACCCGATCGGCGACACGGCACGTGGTGCTCGCGATTGTTGCACTTAGCGCGGCTTATCCGATCCGGACAACAGATTCGGATATGAACTCGAAGCGGGGGATCGCGAGGTTCTCCGGTGCGGGCCCCTTGCGGACGCGACCGGCAGTATCATAGTGCGATCCGTGGCACGGGCAGAACCAGCCTCCGAAATCACCCGCCTGCCCTAGAGGCACGCAGCCGAGATGCGTGCAAACCCCGATCATCACGATCCACTTCTCCTTCCCTTCCCCGGCAGAGCGGGCAACATCGGTCGCGTGCTGGTCATCGGCAAGGTTGGCATTCCGAGCCAAGGGGTCCTTGAGATCGTCAAGCGCGGTCGCCCTTGCCGCCTCGATCTCCCTCTGGGTGCGGTTGCGAATGAAAACCGGGCGACCGCGCCATTTGACGGTCAGTGACATACCCTCGACGAGCGAGGATACGTCCACCTCGATAGAGGCCATCGCGCGCGTCGACGCGTCAGGACGCATCTGATCGATGAATGGCCAGGAGGCGGCCCCAACACCCACTACCCCTGCCATGGCTGTCACCAGATAGAGAAAATCGCGTCGGGTGGGTTCTCGCGTCTCATCCATAGTCATCATGCTGCGGCCCTGCCAAGCCTTGCTCGCCCTGGGGGATAGGGGGAGACAAGCGGTTCTCCCGGCAACCTCCGAGGTGCCCAGATGTAAGAATGGCTCACAATTTTACATCGCCATCGTGAGTATTGGAACGTCGGAACTCGTGACCCAGGCGGTCCTTCAAGGTTACCGCAATCTCGCCGGCGTCCGCGACGACGTGATGATTGGTGAGGATATAGCCTCTGTTGGCATCAACAATGAGGCCGGAGCCCGCGCTCAGCCGCTATTGCTGCTCAGGCAGGTCGAAATAGCAACGGAAGAAGGGATCGTTGTAAAGAGGATTGGTTTCGGCGGAAGCGCGAGACCTCACTGCAATGTTGACGACCGCCGGCGTGACGTCCTCCAAGACATCAGCGAGCGAGGGTTGAGTGCCGGTCGACATCGCCGACTGCGGCCGCGCCGCGGGAAGCGGCGCAGGAACCAGTATGAGGACGGAGTGCGGCGAATACGCCAGCATATTCGACGAACGCGTGGTCATTTTTGGGGCCGAACTGTTCCTCCTTCGGTGCACGGGCGAGGCTTGGGTAAAGCCCCCCGGAGTCACGATTTTGGCTCCTGCCAAACCAGCACCAGTTCGACAAACGCCGCGCCGATTCAAGCGCAATGCATCTCTTACTTCGCAAGTTTATCCAACGCCCACGCCCCGTGGGGGCGCGGACCTATCATTGCAGTCAGAAGTCCATGCCGGCTGCCGGCATCGGCGGGAGCGGTACATCCTTCTTCGGCTTCTCGGCGACCATGGCCTCGGTGGTGATCAGCAGGCCGGCGACCGAGGCGGCGTCCTGCAGCGCGGTGCGAACGACCTTGACCGGGTCGATCACGCCCTGATCGTAAAGATCACCGAACTCGTTCGTTTGCGCGTTCCAGCCATAGCCAAATTCGGTCCTCTCGCGCAGCTTGCCGACAATGATCGAGCCTTCGGCACCCGCGTTCTCGGCGATCTGGCGCACCGGCGCCTCGATCGCGCGGCGAACAAGGTCGATGCCGTGCCTCTGGTCGGCATTCTCGGTCTGCGTGTTGTCCAGTGCCTTGACGGCTCTCAGCAAAGCGACGCCTCCGCCGGGCAACACGCCCTCCTCGACGGCCGCCCGCGTGGCATGCATGGCGTCGTCGACGCGGTCCTTGCGTTCCTTCACCTCGACCTCGGTCGAGCCGCCGACGCGGATGACGGCAACGCCGCCAGCAAGCTTGGCCAGCCGCTCCTGCAACTTCTCGCGATCGTAGTCCGATGTGGTTTCCTCGATCTGCGCCTTGATCTGCGAAACGCGGCCCTGAATCTCCGTCTTCGAGCCAGCGCCGTCGACGATCGTCGTATTTTCCTTCTCGACAACAACCTTCTTGGCACGGCCGAGCATATTGAGGGTCACGTTTTCGAGCTTGATGCCCAGATCTTCAGAGACTGCGGTGCCGCCGGTCAGGATTGCGATGTCCTCCAGTATGGCCTTGCGGCGGTCGCCGAAGCCTGGCGCTTTGACAGCAGCGATCTTGAGGCCGCCGCGCAGCTTGTTGACGACGAGGGTTGCGAGCGCCTCGCCTTCGACATCCTCGGCGATAATCAGCAGCGGCTTTCCAGATTGAACACCCGCTTCAAGAACCGGCAGTAATGTCTGCAGGTTCGAGAGCTTCTTCTCGTGGATCAGGATGTAGGGTTCCTCGAGCTCAACCCGCATCTTGTCCGGGTTGGTGATAAAATATGGCGAGAGATAACCGCGGTCGAATTGCATGCCTTCGACGACCTCCAGCTCCGTCACCGCGGTCTTGGCTTCCTCGACGGTGATCACCCCCTCGTTACCGACCTTTTCCATCGCTTCTGCGAGGAAGCGGCCAATCTCGATGTCCCCATTGGCCGAGATGGTGCCAACCTGGGCGATCTCGTCGTTCCTGGTGACTTTGCGGGCGTTCCGCCGCAGTTCCTCGACCACAGCTTCGACAGCTTTGTCGATACCGCGCTTGAGGTCCATCGGGTTCATGCCCGAAGCCACGGCCTTCGCGCCTTCCTTGACGATCGCCTGGGCGAGAACGGTTGCGGTGGTGGTGCCGTCACCAGCGATATCGCTGGTCTTCGACGCCACTTCCCGCACCATCTGTGCACCCATGTTCTCGAACTTGTCCTCAAGCTCGATCTCCTTGGCGACAGTGACGCCGTCCTTGGTGATGCGGGGCGCGCCGTATGACTTGTCGATCACCACGTTACGGCCCTTCGGACCGAGCGTAACCTTGACAGCATTGGCGAGGATGTCGACGCCGCGCAGCATCCTTTCGCGGGCGTCGGAATGGAATTTCACTTCCTTGGCAGCCATTTTTCTACTCCTTCCTCAGTCAGCATTCCTTGTTGGCATAGGTCCGAATTGGCACTACGCCGCATTGCTCGCTGCGGCGTCGACCTCCATTACGCCCATCACCTCAGATTCCTTCATGATCAGGACATCCTCGCCATTGAGCTTGATCTCGGTGCCCGACCATTTGCCGAACAGGACGCAATCACCCACTTTCACTTCGAGTGGTCGCAGCTGCCCGCTTTCATCGCGCGCACCAGAGCCAGCGGCAACGACCTCACCTTCCTGTGGCTTTTCCTTTGCCGTATCTGGGATGATGATACCGCCGGCCGTTTTTTCCTCGGCCCCGATGCGGCGAACCAGGATACGGTCATGCAAGGGACGGAACGTCATTTCGCTCGCCTCATCGACAACCAGATTTTTCAACAAGTGTTCCGCGCCGCATTCGGAGCGAAACCGACGCGGGACGCCGAGCCTTTCGGCATCGCGCGCATTTCGATCTGGTTCCTGTTTTTTGAGTTTCAAGAGAGGGTCAAAAATTTTTTAGCACTCTAGCCTGTTGAGTGCTACCGGCATGAATTCATGAGAGTATTTCACGTCGCTGGCGGTTTGGAGGGTATGGCTGCCTCTTGACGCAAGGCATCATGATCCCCACCTTATTCTTGTCGATGCCCAAGTGGGTTGACACCAGTCAGGGAGCCCAAGCTTCTTGGCGCTCCCTCGTACCTATGTTGCTCTACGGAGGATATAGCTATGAGAACAAACCCCGACTTTTCCCCCTTCTACAGGTCGAGCGTCGGCTTCGATCGCCTCTTCGACCTGCTCGAAAACGCCAGCCTCAACGCTGACAACTGGCCACCCTATAACATCGCCAAACTTGGCGAAGATGCATACCGCATCGCCATCGCGGTGGCGGGTTTTGCAGAGCACGAACTGACGATCACCCATGAATCGAACATGCTAGTGGTCAACGGCGCGAAATCCGAGGATGAGGAGGTACAGTACCTCCACCACGGCCTCGCCCTAAGGCCGTTTGCGCGCAAATTTGAGCTCGCCGATCACGTGATCGTCGAGGGCGCAAGGCTCGAAAATGGCCTACTCGTCATCGATCTCAAGAAGGAAATACCCGAGGAGATGAAGCCGCGTCGGATCGCCATCCACACCGAGATGGCGAAGCCAGCTTCGAAGCAGATCGAAGGCGACGAAGCAGCCTAGCACGGGCGCGCGCTGTTCGACCCTCGCCAGTTGCCGAAACGCTGAAGGAAAGAAGTTGCGCCTAAAAGGAGGCAAAGAAATCGAAGAAAGGATGAAGTCATGAATGTGCGTGACCTGATCCCGTGGAGCCGTGGCAGCAGCCAGCTCCCGAGCAGCTATCGCGGTGATGAGATGGATCCATTTCTGTCGCTGCATCGCAATGTCAATCGTCTGTTCGACGAAGTCTTCCGCGGCTTCGCCCCGCCATCGTCGTTCGGTGGGCCATCGCCCTTCCGTGATTCGTGGCCGCACGTGGAGATTGAGGAGAATGACAACGAGATCCGTGTGCTGGCGGAGGTTCCGGGCATCGATCCAGACGACATCGAAGTGCTGTTGGACGACGGCATGCTGACACTTCGCGGCGAAAGCAAATCAGAAACCGAGGACAAGGATCGCCGGTTCAGCGAACGCTACTACGGGCGCTTCGAACGGCGACTGTCCCTCGGCGGCCAGGTCGAGGAGGGCAGGGTCGCCGCAAACTTCAAGAACGGTCTGCTCACCGTGACACTACCGAAGACAGAAAAGGCGCGAGCCAACGTCAAGCGGATCACCATCGACAGCACCAGATAATCTCGACCGCTATAAAGCCAGCCGGGTGCGGACGTGCCCGGCTGGTTATTCGCGGGGCCGATGACGTCGATGGTGGAACCCGTTGCAGGAGGTAGACGATCCGGGGTGTTGACCGGAAGTTCTTGGAGCAAGTCAGCACCCAGCCAGCCAGAGGTCTACTTTGCGCCACATCTGGGGCCTTCGCGGTCAGTGAAACGGAGGTTGCGTTTCGGCCCGTTCGAGATGTTTGTCATCCGCGGCCGCCATTCAACGCGATTGCGGCGAAGCACACTCCGGCAGACGCAGCGGCTTTTTTATCTCCGCGAGCTCTTCCGCCTTGGCGCAATCAGGAAAGCCGACCAGCCGCATGGTTTCGATCAACCGCTGGCGCTCCGCTTCGTTGAATACGGGAATGTTGACAAATCCCTCGACGGTCAGATTGGGAAACCGCCTGAGTGCGTCCGTTACTGAGACCTTCGCCTCTTCAGTTCGGCCAAGAGCCGCAAGCGCGCCAGAACGCATCACCCAGTGCTTCTTTCCATAGTTTTCAGGCGTCAAGCGGTCCAGCATCCGCAGGGCATCCTCATATCGGCCAGCCATGAAGTAGGCATGAGTGAAAATCCTGGCACTCCACATCGGGAAACCGGGATTGAGACTGACCGCCTTGTCGACTAGTTGCGCGGTGCGCTCAGGCTTGCCGAAGGTCGAGGCCCAATCGATATAGAAAGTCAGAACTTCAAACTGACCGGGCGCGAGGCGCAGTGCGGTATCGAACTCTGCCTTGGCGCGTTCGAATTCGCCTCTGTCACCTAAAATCATGGCGTAAACTGCATGCGCCTCGGCATCGCTCGGGTCGAGTTGGACGGCGCGCTCGGCAGCCTCGGCAGAGAGAGTCCGGTTCTTCTCGGGTTCAACCCCAAAACCGATCAAGACACCATGGGAATGGCTAAGTTCGACCCAGGCGCGGGCAAGGCCGGGGTCCAGTTCGACCGCGCGGGTGAGTAGCCTGACGGCCTCCTCGGCATCCGCCTGATTAACTTGCTCGAGCTTTTCGGTGCCGAGCAGATAAAGTTCGTAGGCATTGAGATTTTCGGGCGGCTTTCGGTGGGCGGTGATGCGGCCCGCCTCCTGGACCAAACCTGCGCCGCCGCCGAGGCGGTTCGCAATCTGCGCGGAAATTTCGATCTGGATTGCGAACAAGTCCTCGTCCGGCCGGTCCCAGCGCTGCGACCAAAGATGTTTGCCCGTTTTGGCGTCGATGAGCTGCGCCGTAATTCTTACGCGGTCAGTCTGACGCTGAATGGAGCCCTCGACCACAAATCCTGCGCCAAGCGCCTTACCCACTTCACTCGGCCCGGCTGGCTTGTCTCGGTATTGTTCAGTCGAGTTACGAGCGATTACCTGAAATTCAGGGAACCCCGCCAGATCGGTGATTATGTCCTCGGTGAGGCCATCGGCGAGGCGTTCGGTCGCCTCGTCGCCGCCGTAGTCGTCGAACGGCAGCACCGCTACCGACGGTTTGCCGCTTCCTGTCGCGGTTGGCCAGAATTGCCAGATCGTCCCCGCCAAAACCAGAATAAGGACTGGCACGGCTGCTGCTGCCCAAACCCAGCGCGGAGGCGATGACCGCGCTGGTTGGCGTGGGGCTTGTCCCTCAAGGATGACCCGGAAAGCCTGCACCGGTTCGGCCATATTCTTCACCCTCTGCTCGCCCATCGGCTCGAGGCCGAAAGCCAGCTTCTTCTCAACCTCTCTGACGACCTTTCCCGAGACACAGATGCCGCCCGGTTCAGCCAGTTGCTGCAGCCTGGCCGCGACATTGACGTCCTTGCCATACCGGTCCTCGCCCTCGACAATCACCTCGCCGAGATTGATCCCAATCCTGACGTGGATCCACTGGTCCTCGGGAACGGCGGCATTCCGTTCCGCCAGCCCGCGCTGCAGCGAGACGGCGCATTCCACGGCGTCCACCACGCTGCCAAATTCGGCGAGCATCCCGTCGCCCATTAGCTTGAAAATCTGGCCGTGATGGCGGGCAATCTCCGGTTCAAACAGTTCCTTGCGTCCGGCCCGAAGGCGCTCGAATGTGCCAGCCTCGTCGCGTTCCATCAGCGCGGAATAGCCCACGACATCAGCGGCGAGGATGGCGGAAAGCTTGCGGTCCATTGGTTCGGCCTAAACCCACAGGATTATAGGACGGGTCGCCCTCAAATGAAACGATAGACCTCAACAGCTTCAGGGGAACCCGCGTTTCATGCAACACTGCTACTCAACGCCGCAAGGCAGTCTCCCGGTGCAGCATGCCCATGTGAACCCAATTGTGGATCGCATAATGTATCGAAGGGAACCACTGGCCGTGGTCTCTGGAGCGCACTCGAGAAATCGAGCTGCTCTAGATGACCGCCAGGCGAAAGTCATCCATGATCGCAGGCCACAGCACCTCGGGCCCCGCCTCCCTAGAAATCGGCGACCTTACCCCAGGCAGATTTTCGGAAGCGGTCCGGATGGTACGCGCTTGGGTCGACGATTGGCTCGTCACCAGTGACGATGTCGGCGATCAGGTGACCGGCGCCAGGACCAATGCCGAAGCCGTGCCCGCTGAAGCCGGCGGCGAGGATGAACCCCGGTATGGCGGCGATTTCGCCGATGCCAGGCACACCGTCCGGCGTGCTGTCGATATAACCCGCCCATGCGGCGGTGATGCTGGTGTTCTTAAGGTCGGGCAGGAGGTCGAGCGCGCGCGAATGGGTGAGGCGAATAGTGTCTTTATCGAATGCAGGATCAAGGATGCGCATGCGCTCCATTGGCGTCGGGGCATCGAGGCGCCAGCGAGTCAGGCTCTCATGACCGGAACGGAAGCCTTCAATGCCGCCGGGTGCAAGGCTGCGCCAGCGCCGGGCGAACATCGGCAGAAACTGCGGCGCGAAACGCAGTTGCTGCGGCGTCGGATCGACACGGCCGCGGCCACTGATGGCGAGCGTGTAGCCGCCGTCCCCGCGGCGCGTCACCGAAACGGCGGCCGTATGCAGCGCATCTGGAAGGCGGATGGCGCCTGGCGAGACGGCCAGGATTGATGATCGGATTGCGGCTTGGGGAAAGCGGATGCCGAGCTGTCGGCAGAAGGAGGAGGCCCAGGCGCCGCCGGCAAGGATCGCCGTCTTCGTGCGGATGGTGCCATGCTCGGTAACGACACCAGAAAGGCGACCGCCTTCTGTCTCTATGCCGCGGGCGGCGCAGGACTGATGCACGGTGCCGCCGAGCTTGAGGATCGCACGTGCGACCGCGGGTGCTGCACTTGCCGGATCGGCGGTGCCGTCGGTCGGCGAAAAGACGCCCCCCTGCCACGGCTTTCCGGTGGCGCGGCCGCGTTCGGTCGCCTCGGCCCTGTCGAGCATATGCGTCGTGACGCCGAGCGTACGGGCAAAGTCGCGCCAGCGGGCCCAGCCGGCCAGTTCCTCTTCGTTGTTGCTGAGGTAGAACAACCCGCAGCGTCGGAAGCCGGTATCCTCGCCGCTCTCGGCGGCGAAACGCTCCCAAAGATCGAGGCTCTTCGTCGCCATCGGCAATTCGCGGGCGTCCCGATTCTGCTGGCGGCACCAGCCCCAGTTGCGGCTCGACTGCTCCGCGCCGATCCGGCCCTTCTCGACGACGGCTACCTTTAATCCGCGGCGGGCAAGATAGTAGGCAGCAAACACACCGACAATGCCGCCGCCGATTACCACGGCATCGGCGTCTTCGGGCAACTGCGGCGTTGTGTCGATGAGTTTCAGCGGTGCGGGCATGGCGTGACCTCGATTACCAGCACAGTCTAATGGCTATTGCGCAATGGCGTTGCCGGACTGCGGCCGGCGCGCAGCAGAAGATTCCGTATTGCGGGGGGAATGCCGCCCTTTCTGCTTTGGCCTATTGTGCCAAACGAAATCGACACGTCTGTCCAGTGTGTTAAGGTCCTAGCTGGGAACGTCGCAGCACAATCTGCTGTCCCGTTGGCCACATAGCAAGGGGAAGGCGCGCCATGAAACTCGACCGGATCGACATCAAGATTCTGTACGAACTGCAGAAGAATGGCCGCATCACCAATGTGGAACTCGCCGAGTTGGTTAACCTGTCGCCGAGCCCCTGTCTGATGCGGGTCAAGAAGCTGCAGTCGGAGGGTTACATTGAGGGCTATTCGGCGCAGATCAACGTCAGCAAGCTCGGGCAGACCCTGACGGTATTCACCGAAATCACGCTGAAGAACCATCGGCAGATCGACTTTGCCCGGTTCCTGGCGGCGATAGACAAGGTCGACAACGTTATGGAATGCCATCTAGTGTCAGGAGGCTACGACTACCTTCTAAAATTCGTCACGGCCGGGATCGGCGAATACCAGACGATCATGGAGCGCCTCACCGACATGGATGTCGGCATCGACAAGTATTTCAGTTTCGTCGTCTTGAAGTCGCCGATAGTCAAGGTGCACATGCCACTGACCAGCCTGTTTCGGATGTAGGATCTTCGGATCGGTTTGCGCCGGCTTGCGCGGCCGACGCTTGCGATTTCGCCCGCTCCTCTGGAGCCTCACCCGACAAAGCATGATGTCGTCCGCGTCTCCTTCTGTCCGCCTTCGGGCTGAGGCGATGACAGTAGATTGGGATGAGCCGGCGCCTCAGCGCCGGCAATAGGCTCGCACGAGCTCCGGATCCTGTTCGAGCCCATCGAGCCACGTGGGATCGAGCCTCGGCACCGACGAGAAGAGCAGTTGCGAATAGGGGTGTTGCGGTGTCTTGACCTTTGCCGGCGTGATTTCCTCTACCTTTCTGCCGCCATACATCACGACGATCTCGTCGCAGATCGCCTCCACCACGGAGAGGTCATGGCTGATGAAGATGTAGGAAAGACCGAGCTCGCGCTGCAATTCCTTGAGGAGATCGATGACGGCGGCCGCGACCACGGTGTCCAGTGCAGAGGTGATCTCGTCGCACAGAATCAGCTTCGGCTCGGCGGCGAGTGCGCGGGCGAAGTTGACACGCTGCTTCTGGCCGCCCGAGAGCTCCCCCGGGCGGCGATGACGCAGGTTGCGCGGCAGGCGCACCATGTCGAGCAGCTCGTCGATGCGTGCGCTGCGCGCCTTGGCATTCATGCCGTGATAGAAGGCAAGCGGCCGGGCTAAGATTTCCTCGACGGATTTCGCCGGATTAAGCGCCGTATCGGCATATTGGAAGACGATCTGCATTTCGCGCAGTTCATCGCGCGAGCGCGCGCGGGCGCTGCGGCCGAGTTCCTTGCCGTTGAAGACGATCTTGCCGACAGCGGCCGGCAATATGCCGGCGATGGTGCGCGCGAGCGTCGACTTGCCGCAACCGGACTCGCCAATGATACCGAGGTTGCGTCCCTTCTCCACCTTGAGACTGACATGCTCGACGGCGCGCACCAGGGGCAGGCCGTCGGCCTGGGCCTGGCCGTAGCCTGCGACGAGATTTTCGATTTCGAGCAACGGGGCCGGACCACTCTCTGCCGCGCCCGCAGCGCCACGGGATTTCGGCTCGAAGGCGGCGAGCAGCTCCCGCGTGTAGGGGTGCTTCGCGCCGTCGAGGATCTCTTTGGTGGTGCCGATCTCCTTGGTTTCTCCGCCCTTCAAGACGACGATGCGGTCGGCGATCTGGGCGACCACGGCGAGGTCGTGCGAGACGTAAACGCCGGCGATGCCGCCTTTCTTCATGACCGACTTGAAGGCGCGCAGCACTTCGATCTGCGTCGTCACGTCGAGCGCCGTCGTCGGCTCGTCGAAGATGACGAGCTTCGGGTCGCCGATCAGCGCCATGGCCGCAGAAAGCCGCTGCAACTGGCCGCCGGAGACCTGGTGCGGATAGCGGCTGCCAATCGTTTCTGGCTCAGGTAACGACAACGCCCTGAAAAGCTCGACGGCGCGGAGGCGCGCCTCGTCGGGCGACATAAGCCCATGAATTCGGGTGACCTCGATTACCTGGTCCATGATCGTGGCGGCCGGGTTGAATGCGGCGGCGGCTGATTGCGGAACATAGGTGACCTCGGTGCCGCGCACCCTCGCGCGCTGCTTTTCGCTCAGCGTCACCATGTCCTTTCCGGCGACGGAGACGCTGCCGCCGGAGATGCGACAGCCGGGGCGGGCATGGCCCATCAGCGTGAGCGCGATCGTCGTCTTGCCGGAGCCGCTTTCGCCGATCAGCGCCACGATCTCGCCCTCGCCAATGTCGAAGCTGATGCCGTTGATGATCTCGACGCGTCGGCCGGAATCGGTGGTGGCTTCGACCTTCAGGTCACGGATTTCTACGAGATTAACCATCATTCGCTCCGATCGCGGATCTTCTTTGGCAGGTTGTCGATCAGCAGGTTGACGCTGATGGTGAGGCTGGCGATCGCAAAGGAGGGAGCCATCACCGCCGGTGCGCCAAAGGGCAGGCCGCCGATGTTCTCGCGCACGAGAGCCCCCCAGTCAGCATAGGGCGGCTGGACGCCAAGGCCGAGGAAGGAGAGGCCGGAGAGCAGGAGAACGATGAAGACGAAGCGGATGCCGAGGTCGGCAAGTACCGGTCCGACGATGTTCGGCAGGATTTCCGAGCGGATCAGATAAAGGGTACTTTCGCCTCGGATGCGGGCGACGGTGATGAAATCCATCGCGTTGATGTTGACGGCAAGCGCGCGGGCGAAACGGTACGCGCCGGGGATATAGATCACCGACAGCGTGAGGATCAGCACGGGGATGGAGGAGCCGACGGCAGCGACGATCACAAGGCCGAACAGCTTGCTCGGGATCGAGCTGAGGGCGTCGAGGAAGCGGCTCAGGACCGTGTCGAGCCAGCCGCCGGCGACCGCTGCGATCATGCCGAGCATCACGCCGCTGAAGCAAGCGATCGTAACTGCCGCAAGCGAGATGCCGACCGTGTAGCGGGCGCCCATCAGGATTCGCGAGAGCATGTCGCGGCCCAGATAATCGGAGCCGAGCCAGAAGTCGCGGCTCATCGGGCCGAAGTAATCGAGGTCGACAATCTCGCCGACAGGGTAGGGGATGATCAGCGGCGCGAAGATCGCGATCAACACCCATAAAAGGATGACCGAGAGACCGACCATGCCGATGATGTTGAAGCGATAGCCGAGCCGGGTTCCGGAAATCCGGTCAGACTTGGTCTCAGAACTGGTCATTGTCATCGGAGCCTCGGATTGGAAAGGATGGCTATGATATCGGCGGCCGTGATCAGGAGCAGGTAGCCGAGGCAAAAGATCATCGCGCAACTCTGGATCAGCGGCAGGTCGCGAGTGGCGACGGCGTCGACCATCAGCTTGGCAATACCTGGATAGTTGAAGATCGTCTCGACAATGATGACGCCGCCGAGCAGGTATGAGAGCGAAAGCGCGACCGCGTTGACAATCGGGCCTAGAGCGTTCGGCAGCGCATGCCGAAACACGATGCGCGGCCGCGAGGCGCCCTTGAGCAACGCCATCTCCACATAGGGCGTGTTGAGCGTCTCGATCACCGCTGCCCGGGTCATGCGGATCATTTGCGCCGAGATGACGAAGGTAAGGGTGATCACCGGCATGGCATAGATGCGCAGGAGGTCCGTCAGCGAGGTGACTTCGTTCGCGAAGGAGAGCGCCGGTAGCCATTTCAGGTAGACGGCGAAGATTAACACCGCGGAGGTCGCTATCATGAATTCCGGCACTGAGATGACGCCGATCGTCAAAACGGTGACGGCGCGGTCGTACAGCGAGCCACGTAGCATCGCCGCGGTGATGCCGAGCGTCAGCGCGATCGGCACGGAAAAGAGCGCGGTGACGCCCGCGAGCTGCAGGGTGTTGATGAAACGCCCCGCAATCAGATCCGCTACCGGCATCTCATTGGCATAGGAGGTGCCGAGGTCGCCCTGCAGCAAACCAACGATCCAGCGCAGGAAACGGAAGATCGCCGGGTCGTCGAGATGCATGGCCTTGCGCAGACCTTCGACTGCCTCCGGCGTGGCGGCCTGGCCAAGCAGGATCGTCGCTGTGTCTCCCGGCAGGAGCGTCGTCGCGAAGAACACGGCGAAGGAGACGATCACCAGCGTGATCAAGGCGATGAGCAATCTGCTCAGCACGAGTGATAGGACACGGTTGTTCACGCGCGTTCCCTTTCGGCATTCGAGATTTCAAACCAAAAGAGTCGGAGCTGCATCCGCGCGGCTGCAGCCCCGACCGTTCGCCTCATCAGGCTTCGAGCCAGACATATTCCGCGAAAGCATAACCCATCTGGCCGCCAAGCGGGTTGGCTTCCAAGCCCTTGAGCTTGGCGGTGATCGCGTCGACGTTGGAGATATAGGCTGGAATGATGGTGCCGGCTTCGCTGGCGACCATCACCTGCATCTCGTTGTAGATCGCCTTGCGCTTCTCCTGGTCGAGCGAGCCGCGCGCCTCGATCAGCATCTTATCGAATTTCTCCGACTTGTATTGGCTTTCGTTCCACGGCGCTTCTGTAGTGTAGAGCAGCGAAAACAGGATGTCCGGTGTCGGGCGCGGGTTGATGTTGCCGAAATGGATCGGCGCCTTGAGCCAATAATTGTCCCAATAGCCGTCGGCCGGGACGCGCTGAACGTCGAGCTTCAGTCCGATCTCGGCAGCGGAAGCCTGGATGATCATTGCCATATCGATCGACGAGTTCGCTGCCTCGGATGCGATCACGGGGATCGACTGACCGAGAACGCCGGCCTTCTCGAAATGGAATTTCGCCTTTTCCGGATCGAATGCCCGCGGCTTCAGGTCGGCATTGTGGTAGAAGTTTGCCGGGGAAACCGGCTGGTCGTTGCCGACTTCTCCGAGGCCCCGGAGCGCCGACTTGACGATCTGCTCGCGGTTGACGAGATACTTCATTCCCTCGACGAAGTCCCGTTTGCTGCCGGGCTCCAAGTCCATGCGTATGTTGAGATTGGTGTAGTTGCCCGAGGTGGTTTTCGAGAGCACGAAGCCGTCGCCTTGGGCTTCGACCAGGCGCATCGAGCGCGGATTGATTGTAGCGGCGAGATGGATGTCGCCCGAGAGCAGTGCGTTGACGCGGGAGCTATCGTCGCTGATCGCGAAGTACTCGAAGGATTCGACGTTCGGGCCGGACTTCCAATAGTTCTTGTTCTTGATGCCGACCGAGCGCACACCGGGCTCGAAGACTTCTCTCACGAATGCGCCGGTGCCGTTGCCCTTGGAAAAATCCGTCGTGCCATCGGCGACGATCATGAAGTGGTGCATCGACAGGATGGTCGGCAGGTCTGCGTTCGGATTTGCGAGCGTGACTTCGACCGTCTGCTTGTCCACGGCCTTGAAGCCTGTCATCTGCGCGGCGATCTTCGCGACCTTCGAACCGACGGATGGATCGAGATGGCGTTTCAACGAGAAGACCACGTCGTCGGCGGTCAACGGCTTGCCGTCGTGGAAGGTGACGCCGCTCCTCAGTTTGACCGTCCAGGTCTTCGCATCCTTGGACTCGATCGCCTCGGCGAGCTCCATCTGCGGGGTGCCGCTCTTATCGAGGAAGGTGAGACGGTTGTAGAAGGAGCAGCAGCGGACATAGTCGGTGGAGAGCGATGCCTTGGCCGGGTCGAGCGTGTCGGCGGTCGAGGACGACCAGCCGGCGGCCTTGAGCGCCCCGCCGGAGACCGGCGTTGCGGCAACCGCGTTGGAGGCGCGGCCGAGCACTAGACTGCTGGCGGAGAGGGCAACGCCACCGGCGAGCATCATCTGCAGCAGTTCACGGCGCGTTGCTCCGCGGCGGATGGCGTTTTCTACCATGGTGTCGTCGGATCTGGTCCAATTGGTGATCTTGTCGTTCATGTCATTCCCCTTTTCGTCTGTTGGCGGGCTGCCCGTCTTCCGTGGGCTTAGACCCAATCCGGTGAACTGGTCAGCTACGTGCGACGGCCACGGCATCGGCAAGGTCGGCCATGGAGGTGAAGTGGTAGTCGGGCTCGGTGAACTCGGCCGGCTCTATGGTGCCGCCGTAACCTTTCTGCGCGTGGCGCCGCTCGATCCAGCAATTGGTCAGCCCAAGCTTCCGCGAAATGCCGATGTCGTGGTACTGGCTCTGGGCGACGTGCAGGACGTCGTCCTTCGAATTGCCTTCCGAGCCGATGAAGTCGAAAACCCTCTGAAAGAAGGCGGGGTCAGGTTTTTCGGTACTGGTATCGTCTGCGGTGAAGGCGGCGTAGAAGGGATCACCCAGTTCTTTGGCGAAGAAATCGAAGGCCCAGCGGCGCGCATTGGTCATAGCGACAAGCCGGTAATTCTTCGCAAGGCGCGCCAGCGCTTCCGTGCTGTCTTCGAACGCCCTCCAGTTCCCGGCGGAGTCCCTGAGACGCTCGCCATATTTCCGCTCAGTCGGAAGGCCGAGCTTCGGCGCGATTTCAAGATAGACACGCACCAGATCGTCCGGGAAGAGGTCGGCGTCCTTGGAGTAGCGCGCCGCGCGGTAGAGGCTCAGCGCCTCCTCGCCATCGATGGCGACACTGGCCTCGGCGGCGATGCCGGCGAGGCAATCCTTGAGGCCGCCCTCGAAGTCGATCAGCGTGCCGACGACGTCGAAGGTCATGTATTTGAATTCGGGCAGGCTCTTGTGCACATCGATTCCCCAGTTTTTTCGCGTCCCAGGTCGGAACGCCGACTTCATGAAGAAGAATATTCTGTTCCCGTCGGCGGGATGTTTTCCCCGCTCTTGCTGGAAAGGCCGCATATGTTGGGATCCGGCCCCTTCCTTGATTTGAGTTTGGCAGGTGTGCCGCGCCGGAGTCTCCGAAAGGGCGCCGTGGCGCGGCACAAAATTTCGAATATGGCGGTTCCGCGATATATCGCGTCAGTCGTCCATCAGGCCCTCAAAGCCTGGCGAACATCCGGGTCTTCCAAGGTCTCGTCCAATGTTTGGCGGGTGCGCTCGACAATCGCGTCGATCTCCGCCGCAGTGCAGCAGAGCGGCGGCGCATAGCCGAGCACGCCATTGGCGAAGGCGCGGATGACGAGGCCGTTTTCCCAGGCCCGGTCGAAGATGCGGCGCGCCGGTTCCGCGGTCGCCGGCAAAGGGGTCTTCCTTGACTTGTCGACGACGAGCTCGACGGCGGCAAGCATGCCGCGACCGCGCACGTCACCGACAAGGGGATGGTCCCTCAGGCTTTTGAGACCTTCCATCAGCCGTGCACCGGCCGTGACGCCGTTTTCCAAAAGGCCGTTCTCGTAGAGCCTCAGCACTTCGAGGCCGACAGCGGCGCTGACCGGATGCGCCGAATAGGTGTAACCGTGGCCGACGGCGGAAGCACCGGCGCCGTCGGCAATCGTCTGATAGACGTGATCGGCCATGAACACGGCCCCCATCGGCACATAGCCGGAGGTGAGACCTTTGGCCGTGGTGATGAAGTCCGGCACGATCTCGTCCTCGGTTGAGGCAAAGAGCGGTCCGGTGCGACCGAAGCCAGTGATCACCTCGTCTGCAACGAAGAGGATGCCGAGCTCACGGCAGAGTTCGCGCATCGCCTTCATCCAGCCCTTGGGTGGCACCAGCACGCCGCCCGAACCCTGGATCGGCTCTGCATAGAAGGCGGCAACACGCTCGGGGCCGATTTCCCCGACCTTGCGCCGGAGAGCAGCCAGCGACGCCTCGATGATCGCCTGCGGGTTCTCTCCCACCGGATTGCGGTAGGCATAGTGAGACGGAATTTTGTGTTGCCAGTCGAAGGGAACGCCGAAGCCGGCGTGGAAGGCCGGCAGCGCCGTTAGGCCGGCGCCGACCGTCGATGAGCCGTGATAGCCTTGCTCTACCGAAATGAACCGATCGCGTTGCGGTTCGCCGCGGGCATTCCAATAATAGCGGATGAAGCGGATCGTGCTGTCGACGGCGTCGGAGCCGCCGAGCGTGAAATAGACGTGGTTGAGATCTCCCGGCGCGCGCTCGGCGAGTTCCGAGGCGAGGCGGATCGCGGGCTCGGAGCCAAGCCCAAAATAGGCCGTCGCATAGGGAAGCTCGCGCATCTGCCGGGCGGCCGCTTCGACGATTGATTCGTGGCCATAGCCGGCATTGACGCACCAAAGGCCGGCAAAGCCGTCGATCAGTTGCTTGCCCGAAGCGTCGGTGACCGTCGCGCCTTTTGCCGAGGCGAGTACGCGCACGCCGAGTTTTTCATGGCCGCGATAGGAGGCGACCGGATGGATGAGGTGGGCGCGATCGAGTTCGATGAGGGAATTGCTGTACATGATGATCTCCGGATCAGCCGAGCGCCTGATTGGCGAGGGCGAAGGTGGTAGCGGCCGGGTCGGCGGCGCGGTGGATCGGGGGCTTCATCATGGCGATACCCCCGCCAACATGGGCGAGTCCTTGCTCGGCAAGCCAGAGAGAAAGGCCGGTATCGGCAGTGGTATCGAGCCTGATGAACCGGCCGGTTCGCGTGGACATGAAGTGGGCCACGAGCGCCTTGGCGTCTTCGAGATCTTCGGCGACGACGGGCCCGATGGCCTCGCCGCGGCCAAAGGGGCGGATGGCGCCGAACCCGCAAACGCGCCCGTCCCGGCGGATCACCGCGAAGTTGCCGACCTTCCCGAGATAGGCAATCATCCCTTCACGGTCGGCGCCGAAGGCGAGGCGGTCGAGCGCGACGATCGCTTCGATGTCGGCCGCGGTCGCCTGTTCCGTTTGCCCAGGCTCGGCGATTGCTCCGACGATGCCCTGATGCTGCAACACGCGACCCGTCTCGCGGAAGCCGAGCCTTTCGTATAGCGGCAGGCCCTCAGTCGTTGCCACGAGTCTGAGCGGACGATCGGCCGCTAGCCGCAACGCGGCGTCCATCAGCTTGCGACCGAGGCCGCGGCCGCGCATCGCCTCGTCGACGATGACCATGTTGATCGTCGCACAGCCCGACCTGTAAGGGGTGACGAGCACAGTGCCGACGACCCGGTCGCCCTCTATCGCGACGACGCCTTCGCTCAGGGTCAGCGCCATCTGCCAATCTTCAAAGCGATGTGGCCAGCCGGCCTGCCGGGAGAGCTTGACGGCGGCTTCAAGATGCTCAGGCCCGAAGGCGGCAATACCGATCTGACTTGTCTGCATGGCATTTCCTTCATTTTCTGCCCGCAAGTCTGAAGGAGTGCCGGCCGGCAGATCGTCTGAAGGCTTGGGCTCGCGCGGTATCTTATAGCTTTGCACCTACCGGTCGCCGCATCTTATGCTGGCAGGGAAGAGCGCTGGGAGGGCGCCGGGGCGGAAGACGCCGCTGACCACCAGCAGGCCACACAACCTTCTGCCAAAGCCGGCGCTCGATACGATAGATTCTGCTTCGAACGCCGCCAAATCAGGCGAGGCGATGGGAGGCGCAGCGCCTATGATCCTTACAGAATACCTGGTCCCGTCTTCTTTCAAGGATACGCACATGACGACCTTCCGTCCGAAATACATCACCTTCGACTGCTACGGCACGCTGACGAACTTCCAGATGGCAGAAGCCGCGCGCGACCTTTACAGCGAACAACTCGACGAACCGCGCATGGCGGAATTCATCAAGAATTTCGCGGCCTATCGCCTGGACGAAATCCTGGGCGCCTGGAAGCCCTATGCCGAGGTGGTGCACAATTCGCTGGAACGGACCTGCAAGCGCAACGGCATTAAATTCCGCGAGGAAGCTGCGAAGATGGTCTACGAGCGCGTGCCGACGTGGGGGCCGCATGCGGACGTGCCGGCGGGGCTTGCCAAGGTCGCCAAGGAGATCCCACTGGTGATCCTGTCGAATGCCATGAATTCGCAGATCATGTCGAATGTCGAAAAGCTTGGTGCACCCTTCCATGCGGTCTACACCGCCGAGCAGGCGCAGTCCTACAAACCGCGCTTTAAGGGCTTCGAATACATGCTCGATATGCTCGGCTGTGGTCCGCAGGACATTCTTCACTGCTCGTCCTCGTTCCGCTACGACCTGATGTCGGCGCACGACCTCGGCATCAAGAACAAAGTCTGGGTCAATCGCGGTCACGAGCCGGCCAATCCCTACTACGGCTATGTCGAGATCGCCGACATCTCCGGCCTGCCGGGCGTCGTCGGTCTTTAGAAAAGGCGGTGCGCCATGAAGTTCCTGTCCTACTGGCATGATACGACCCCGGCCTTTGCCGGAGCTGCGCAAGGCCCGGTCGATGGCCATTACGACGTCGCCGTGATAGGCGGCGGCTTCACCGGCCTCAGTGCGGCCCGGCAGCTCGCCAGGGCCGGGGCGAAGGTCGTCGTGCTGGAGGCCGAGAAGGTCGGCTGGGGCGCCTCCGGCCGCAATGGCGGACACTTGAACAACGGGCTCGCCCATAGCTATCTCGCCGCCAAGGCGGAACTCGGCAGGGAGCGGGCGATTGCGCTCTACAAGGCGTTCGACGATTCAGTCGACGCGATCGAGGCACTGATCACCGAAGAAGGTATCGACTGCAACTTCCGCCGCGCCGGCAAAGTGAAGCTTGCCTCGAAGCCCCAGCATTTCGAGGCGATCGCCCGCAACTTCGAGGCGGTCAACGCTGAGGTCGATCCCGATACGGCGCTTCTCAGCGCCGAGGATCTGAAGCAGGAGGTCGGCTCGCCCTTCTTCGGGGCAATGCTCTCGAAGAAGAGCGCGATGATGCATATGGGGCGGTATGTCGTCGGCCTCGCCGAAGCGGCCACGCGCCATGGCGCCGTGGTTTTCGAGAGCACGGCGGTCACCGAGCATCGGCAGGCGGGCGGCCGGCATACATTGAAGACCTCCCTCGGCAGCGTCACCGCGGATGCGGTTCTTGTCGCCACTGGCGCCTACACGCCTTCGATCTTCGGTTACTTCCGCCGCCGAATCATCGCCGTCGGCAGCTTCATCATCGCCACCCGATCGCTGACAGTGGCGGAAATCGCGGCGACAATGCCGGGCAACCGCACCTGCGTCACGTCGATGAACATCGGCAATTATTTCAGACTCTCGCCCGACAACCGGCTGATTTTCGGCGGCCGCGCACGTTTCTCGGCAACCTCCGATCAGAATTCGGACGCCAAGAGCGGCGCGATCCTCAAAGCAAGCCTTGCCGAGATCTTCCCGCAGCTTGCCAATGTCGAGATCGACTATTGCTGGGGCGGTCTTGTCGACATGACCAAGGACCGATTCCCCCGCGCCGGCTATCAAGACGGCGTTTGGTACGCCATGGGCTATTCCGGCCACGGGGCGCAGCTTTCGACGCATCTCGGCATGATTATGGCGGACGCGATTCTCGACCGGCCGGATCGCAACCCGCTGAAGGGGCTCGAATGGCCGGCCGTGCCGGGACATTTCGGCAAGCCCTGGTTCCTGCCGCTCGTCGGCATGTACTACAATATGCTGGACAGGATCCAGTAGACAACGCGGTGGTAGGAAGAAGGGCGCGGATCGGACAGATCCGCGCCCTTCTTTGTTTGGATGATCTAGCCTAGCGCGTCGCGTCAACCGCGCAGCGGTTTTGCGAAAGAGCTGAAGCGCCTCTCGCGCTTGAGAGCGGGATGAAGAAACACGGGCGGCTTCCCGCGCGCATCCCGCTCTACACCTGGAACCGATCACGTTTTAGGTTTCGGTTCAATTCGACCCAAAGTCGTCGTGACCAACCTACAGCGCGTCGCGTTCAATCGAATCACGCGACGCGCTGCAGATCCCTTGTTTATGCATGTCGTTGTTCCAAAAGCCGGGGCACACTTTTGGGCAACATGCATTAATCCAGTCCGCCGATGTGGAAGCTCTTCATCTCGAGATATTCCTCGATGCCGACCTGGGCGCCCTCGCGGCCCAGGCCGGATTGCTTGACGCCGCCGAAGGGGGCGACTTCGGTGGAGATGGCGCCGGTGTTGAGACCGACCATGCCGAATTCGAGCGCTTCCGCCGCGCGCCACGAGCGTTTCAGGCTCTCAGTGTAGAAATAGGCAGCCAAGCCGAAGGGCGTGCCGTTGGCGATGGCGATTGCCTCCTGCTCCGTCTCGAAGCGAAAGAGCGGTGCGACGGGACCGAAGGTCTCTTCGCTGGCAAGCAGCATCTCGGTGGTGGCGCCCGTGAGCACGATCGGGGCCTTATATTGCCTCCCCTCCGGCAGCGACCTGCCGCGCGCCACAAGCTTCGCGCCCTTGGCAAGCGCGTCCTCGACATGGCGGTCGATCTTGTCGATCGCCGCGTCATTGATCATCGGTCCGATCGCGATGCCGGGTTCCGTACCGGGGCCGACCTTCATTGCGTTAACGCGTGCGCCGAGCTTTTCTGCAAAGGCGTCATAGACGCCGGACTGCACCAGGATGCGGTTCGCACAGACGCAGGTCTGGCCGCCATTGCGGAACTTGGACACGATCGCGCCCTCGACCGCCAAATCAAGATCGGCGTCGTCGAAGACGATGAAGGGGGCATTGCCGCCGAGTTCGAGTGAGAGGCGCTTGACGCTGTCGGCCGCGCCCCTCATCAACAGAGAGCCGACGCGTGTCGAGCCCGTAAAGGAGATCTTGCGCACGGTTTCGTTCGCCATGAACTCGTTGCCGATTGCGGTCGGCATGCCGGTGACGATGTTGATCACGCCTGCGGGAATGCCGGCGCGCTCTGCCAGAACTCCGAGGGCGAGCGCTGAAAAGGGCGTGAACTCCGAGGGCTTGATCACCACCGTGCAGCCGGCCGCCAAGGCAGGTGCCACTTTGCGGGTAATCATTGCGTTCGGGAAGTTCCACGGCGTCACGATTGCGCAGACGCCGACCGCCTCTTTCAGAACGACGATGCGCCGATCGGCCGTCGGAGAGGGAATGGTGTGGCCGCCGATGCGCCGAGCCTCCTCGGCGAACCATTTGACGAACGAAGCGCCGTATCGGATCTCGACGCGCGCCTCGTCGAGCGGCTTGCCCTGTTCCATCGTCAAGAGCAGAGCCAAGTCCTCGAGGTTTTCGATTACCAGCGCATACCAGCGCTCAAGTAATGCGGCCCGTTCGGCATGCGTCTTCTTCTTCCACGATCCGAAGGCGGCATTGGCGGCTTCGATGGCGGCGCGCGTTTCCTCTTCGCCCATGTCCGGAATGGTGCCGAGGCGCGTCCGGCTAGCGGGGTCGAAAACGTCGACGGTCTTGCCCGAGGCTGCGGCCAGCCAGGCTCCGTCGATGAGGCCCTCTTGCCGGAAAAGTTCTCTATCGTTCAACTTCATGATTTCTCTCCTCTAAAGATCAGTTGAGCTCGGCAAGCACCGCTGCCTTAATCGTTTCGGTTTTGTCTTTGCCCGGCACGGTGCCGATCCCGCGGGCGGTCGTTTCTTCGAGCGCGGTCATGACAATGCGCGCGGCTTCACTTTCTCCGAGGTGGTCCAGCATCATCGCGCCGGACCATATGGCGGCGACGGGGTTGGCGATCCCGAGATGGGCGATGTCGGGTGCGGAGCCGTGTACCGGCTCGAACATCGACGGGGCGCTTCGATCGGGGTTGATGTTGGCGGAAGCCGCAAAGCCGAGCCCGCCCTGAATGGCGGCACCGAGATCAGTCAGGATGTCGCCGAAGAGGTTCGAGGCGACCACGACGTCGAGGCTCTCGGGCGCCATCACCATGCGGGCGGCCATGGCATCGATGTGGTAGCTCGTCACCTCGACATCGGCGTATTCCGCAGCGAGCTCTCGCGTAATCTCGTCCCAGAACACCATGGAGTGTCTCTGGGCGTTGGATTTGGTCACCGAAGCGAGTTTACCGCGGCGTTGGCGGGCCTGCTCAAAGCCGAAGCGCAGGATCCGTTCGACGCCCGTGCGCGTGAAAATCGAGGTCTCGACCGCGACCTCATCGCCCGTTCCCTGATGCACGCGGCCGCCGGCGCCGGAATATTCGCCTTCGGTATTCTCGCGGATGCAGAGGATGTCAAAATTTTCCGCCTTCAACGGACCTTGGACACCCGGCAAAAGCCGGTGCGGGCGGATATTGGCATATTGCACGAAAGCCTTGCGGATCGGCAGCAGCAAGCCGTGCAGTGAGACGGAATCTGGCACTTCCGCGGGCCACCCGACGGCGCCGAGCAGGATTGCATCGAAGCGGCGCAAGATGTCGATGCCGTCCGTCGGCATCATCGCGCCCGTTTCCTTGTAAAAGGCGCAGGACCAGGGAAAGGGCGTGCCGGTCAGCGAGAAGCCGGAATGCCTGGCGACAGTCGAAAGGACCTGCCAGGCGGCATCCGTTACGTCCTGGCCAATGCCGTCGCCGGGAATGAGTGCGATCGAATAGGATTTCATGGAGGGCTCCTACAGACAGATGAGAACGCTCTTGCTCTTGCGGTTGGCCTGGTACGCCTCGCGTCCGAGGTCCTTGCCGACGCCAGAGCGCTTGTAGCCGCCGGTCGGCAGGATGTGGTCGCGCGAGCGGCTATAGCGGTTGACCCAAATCGTGCCGGCCTGCAGCAGTCGCGTCAGCCGTAGCGCGCGAGACAGGTCGCGGGTGAAGAGGCCAGCGGCCAGGCCGTAGGTCGGGTGGTCGGCGAGAGCCAGTGCCTCCTCTTCGTCGGCGAAGGTCTGCATGGTCAGGACCGGACCGAAGATTTCTTCGGTAATCGCTGGCGAGGAACTGTCGCGCACGGCCATCAACGTTGGCTGATAGAAATAGCCCGGCGCATCCATTGGGGCGCCCCCGAACAGGCATTCGCCGCCCGCTCCAACCGCAGCCTCGACGATGCCGTGGATGCGGTTCAACTGGCGCTTCGAGATGATCGGCGAGTACTCGCTCGCCTCATCCCAGGTCGGACCCGGCTTCGCAGCCTTCATGCGCGTGACGATCGCCTCGGCCAGCGGCGCAGCAACGCTTTCCTCCACGATCAGGCGGGAGCCGGCGATGCAGGCTTGGCCAGCGTTAGACATCATGCTCTGGGCGATCGCTGCCGCCGCCTTGGTGAGATCGGCATCGGCGAAGACGAGTTGCGGGCTCTTCCCGCCGAGTTCAAGCGTCATGGGCTTGACCCCGGTGCGGGCGATATTGGCCATGATGGCCGAACCGGCGCCGGTCGAGCCGGTGAAGCTTACCTTGGCGATGTCTGAATGGCCGGTGAGGGCAGTGCCGGTCACCGGACCGTCGCCCAGCACGATATTAATGAGGCCGGCCGGCAGGCCAGCGCGGATTGCAAGCTCGGCAAGGTAGACGGTCGAAAACGGCGTCATTTCGGAGGGCTTCAAGACGACGGCGTTGCCGGCGGCAAGCGCAGGGCCGAGCTTCCAGGCGGCCATCGAAACGGGGAAATTCCACGGTGTGATGGCGCCGACGACGCCATAGGGCTCGGTCATGATCAGGCCGAGATTGTTGTCGTCAGTCGGCACGAGGTCGCTGCCTTCCTTGTCGGCGAATTCCGCAAAAAAGCGGATCTGCTCGGCGCTGACGGCGATATCGCCGGCGATGAGGTGTCCGACCGGGCGGGTCGAGGAAAGCGCCTCGAGCTTGGCGAGGGTTTCCGCCTCCCTTTCGATCAGGTCGGCCCAGCGCTGCAGCACGACTGTGCGCTCGCGCGGACGCACGCCGCCCCAGTTGCTCGTCTTCAGCGCATTCTTGGCGGTTTCGACGGCGCGGTCGACGAGAGTTTCGTCTGCAAGAGGGCAGCCGGCATAGGCCTTGCCGTCGGAGGGACGATGCATGTCGATAACGCCCTCGGCAGGGATCAGCCGGTCGCCGATGAAGTGCCCGACGGGCAGGGGAAGAGTGTCGGGGTCAAAGCTGAGAGTCATAGCGGGTCCTCGGATAAGCTCATGCGAGGCTACCGGAAGAACCCGAGCAGCATGCATCGAGTGGCGATGCGGCGACGGTGGAAAATTACGTTTTCGGTGACGGAACAGCGAAATCTTCGGAGGCTGAGATGGGCCGGTCGGTGACGTATCGGCGATGCGCGGGCAATCCGACAGGGGCACCAGAAAGCGATTGACAGGCTGGAGAAGAGACGACACGCCTGAAAGCCGCGAGCGTGCCGTGGTGGGCGAGGATGCCAGTTGCCAGCAAGTTTTCGCCGAAACCAGTTCGAGCGCGATCCGTGGCCGATAGGCCTGTATCAAGGGCCTCGATCGGACCGCGCGGCGGGCACTACATGACCGTCACGTAGATCTTGCGTACGGTCTCGATCGTCTTCCAGACACCGACAAACCCCGGCTTCATGACAAAGCTGTCACCGGCTTTGTAGACGACCGGCCCGCCACCTTCCGGCGTGAGTTCGACGACACCGGAGAGGATATGGCAGAATTCGAATGTCTCGCCCTTAATCGAGCGCGTCTCTCCGGGGGTTGCCTCCCAGACGCCTGTATGGATCATCTCGCCCCGTGCGACGTCTTGAGCCCAGGTCCTAAAGGAGGGACTGCCGGAGATCAGGCGTTCCGGAAGGGGACCGGACTCGCGCGGCGGGAAAGAGGGATTGGTGTCGATGTTCTTCAAGAGGGACATGATTTTCCTTTCCTAGGATTGAGAGCTTAATAGCCGCGGCCGCGATCGATGAGGCCGCTGGGATCAAGTCCGGCCCGATGACGCTTGATGTTCTCGATCACGGCCTCGGCGGCTGTTTCGGGTTGGGTGACGCTTGCTATGTGCGGCGTCAGCAGGATTTTCGGGTGACTCCAGAAGGGATGACCCGTTAGCAGCGGTTCGGGATCGGTGACGTCGATGACAGCACCAGAGAGATGGCCGCTATCGAGCGCCCCGATCAACGCTTCATGATCGAGCTGCGGCCCGCGGCCGACATGAACAAGTGCCGCGCCGGCCGGGAGCTTGGCGAAGAGGGCGGCATTGAGAAAGCCGCGCGTCTCGTCGGTTAAAGGCAGTAGACAGATGAGGATGTCGGTATAGCCCAACAGACTGTCGAGACCGTCAGTACCGTGCAGGCATCTGACACCCTCGAGTTGGCGCGCGCTGCGGCTCCAGCCGGATAGCGGAAAGCCGAAGGGCTTCAATCGTTCGAGCACCGCGGTGCCGAGCATGCCGAGGCCGAGCACGCCGATGCGGCGTTCCGAAGCCTGGACCGGTGAAATGGCCCGCCAATGTTCGCTGCGCTGCTGGGCCAGATAGGCCGGCAGGTTGCGATGGAGCGCGAGCACGGCAAGTGTCACATATTCCTGCATCATCCGGACGATGCCGTCCTCGATCATGCGCACGACCTTCACATGCGGCGGCACGGCCTCGATGCGGAACTGGTCGACGCCGGCGCCGATCGAGAAAAGGATTTCAAGGTTGCGATAGCGCGAGAGATCTTCGGGAACCGTCCAGGTGATCAGGTAGCGCACCGCATCCGGATCGACCGCCGCCGCATCCGTGGCGAAGGGAACGTCCGCAAGCTCACGCGAAAAAGCTTTGGCGAAAATCGCACCGCGTTTTGCGTCGGAATTGAAGAGGAACGTCATCGCGCGTCTCCTTCTTGATGCCTCAGGCGCGGCAACATTCGCCGAGCCGCTCGATCATCGCCTGGCAGGCCAAGAGCTCGTCGACGAGGATGAATTCGTCGGGCTTGTGGGCGCGGCCGATGTCGCCGGGACCGCAAATGATCGCGTCGATGCCAGCTCGTTGGAAAAGTCCCGCCTCGGTGCCGTAGCTCACGGCCGGGAGAGACTCGAGACCGGTCAGTTCTTCCAGCAGCCGCGCAAGCGGCGCATCGGGGCCGAGCGAAAGTGCCGGATAGGCGCTGAGCTCTTGCCATTCGACGGCGAAGCCACGTTCCCTCAGCTTTTCTGCGGTCCGTCGCACGGGGCTCAGCAGTTCCGCCGGATCGACGCCGGAAATCGCCCGTGCCTCGAATTCGGCCTCGCAGGTGTCTGGGACGATGTTGACCGCCTGGCCGCCCTTCACCGTGCCGATCTGCAGAGAGGAGTACGGCGGCTCGAAAACATGCTCGAAAGGACCACGGGCCAGTCGGTCGGCTTCGGCGACCGCCCGTGCGAAGACGCTCGCAATGGCATGGATGGCATTCAGTCCCATGTCGGGCCTAGAAGAATGGCCCGAACGACCCTTGACCGTGAGTCTGGCGGCGGCCTTGCCCTTGTGGGCACGGATCGCGCGCAAGCTGCTCGGCTCGCCAATGATCGCGCCGAGCGGCGTTGCGCAGAGTTCCGGCAGGCGCGCGATCATATGCGGTGCACCACGGCAACCTGCCTCCTCGTCATAGGAGAAGGCGAAGTGGATGGGCCGGCGCAAGTGCATCTCGGCGAGCTTTGGCGCGACGGCGAGGGCGGCGGCCAAGAAACCCTTCATGTCGGTGGCGCCCCGCCCGTAGAGTCGGCCCGCCTCTTGACGCAGATGGAAGGGATCGCCGGTCCAGCCGCTTTCGGCCGCCGGAACGACGTCCATGTGACCCGAAAGAAGATAGCCCGGCACCTCTTTCGGACCGATCGTGGCGAACAGGTTAGACCGATCGCCCTCCGGGCCGGGAAGCAGGGTGACGGCGATGCCGTGGCTTTGCAGATAGCCGCGGATCCAGGCAACGATGTCAGTATTGGGGGTACTGACGACGGAGGGGAAGCCGACGAGCTTTTCGAGGATATCCACTGCCTGCATACTTGTCCTCACAGCATCCCGGTTCGCTGGGGTCGGCGCCGTCGATCATGACCCGTACTTTAGAAGCCTATCCAGGCTTTACATGCCGAAAGCGCGTCGGATTTGGAGGATTGTTGTGCGACAGGTGGCCTCTCAAGTGAATTGTATCGAGCGCACCGTTCTAGTCTAAGGGATAAAAGTTTTCGCCGCGGGCCAGTTGGAAATCGGGCGAGAGCAAGACGACGGCAGGGACGGGAGGCAAGGAGTGGACGCACCGACATCTGAATCCAAGGTCATCGACAGTTTCGAAATGCGCATAGCCGGCATCGAGAGCGCCGATCTCGGGCAACTGCACGCCCTGTCGGTTTCCGTCGGTTGGCCGCTTCGCGCCGAGGACTTGCAATTCCTGCGCGAGGTCGGCCGCGGCTATGTGGCGCTTGATGAAATCGGCAGGCTTACAGGTTCGGCCATGTGGTTTCCGCACGGTGATGATTTCGCGACCATAGGCATGGTGATTACGTCGCCGCGGCTGCAGACAAACGGCGCTGGGCGTTGGCTCATGGACCACGTGCTTTCGGATTGCCAGGGACGCGATCTGAGGCTCAATGCGACGAGGGCCTCCCGCCGCCTCTACCATTCGCTCGGTTTTGAGCCTATACGGACCATATACCAATGCCAGGGCATTGCCCGCCGGCCGACCGACTCTGTTACGCCAACGGAGCAGCCGGTAGTCCGGCGACTAGAAGGGGAGGACCTCGCCGCGGTCGTTGAGCTGGATGCAGGGGCATTCGGTGTTTCGAGGGCGACGCTGATCGGCAAGCTCTTTGCACAATCCATAGGCTACGGCTTGGTTCGCGGCGGTCGGCTGTGCGCTTTCGCACTTTGCCGTCCTTTCGGCAGGGGGCATGTCATTGGCCCGGTCGTGGCAGAAACTGATGCGGACGCCGTCGCAGTGATCCGGCAACATGTCTCCACCCACGAGGGTCATTTTTTGCGGCTCGACACACCAGTCGAGACCGGCACTTTCGCAACATCCCTCTCGCAATCCGGCCTGACCGTCTTCGACACAGTGCTCGCAATGTCCCGGCGGGGCCAATGCGCAGCGGTCGTAGTACCTGGACCGAACCTATACGGGCTGGCAAGCCACGCGCTGGGCTGACTTGCGGCGCGTCTTCTCCAGACGGCGCGGAAGCAGGCTCCCTCTGATTGAAGATAACGGGGTGGTATCGAACCGTATCCACGTCGACCCGGCGACAGACCTCGGCACGAAGCAACGGACATGGGGATGGTGGTTCATCGCTTGGCCCCAGGTTGCCCTCGACTGATGAAGTTGTCGGTCGCGAATTCTGGTAATATCCGCCCCACTTCTGCCCAATGGAGCCGCAACGATCTTGGCTTCCATGTTTGGAGATACAACGCCATGCCGACCCGGCGACATTTCCTTATCAGCTTCGTCGCCACGCCGATTGTGCTGCCGAGACTAGGCCATGCAGCCGGCACTCCCCTGGAGCTGCCGCTTACGGCCAGTTGCGGTGATGACTACGAGCTGACGCCGGCACAGACCGAAGGCCCGTATTTTACGCCGGAGAGCCCTGAAAAAAAGGACTTCGCGAGCGATGCACCGGGCGGTGAAAGGATGACGCTTGCTGGTTACGTACTAACCAAGGACTGCCAGCCCGTAGCAAAAGCGTTGATCGAGTTATGGCACGCCGATGAGACCGGCACCTATGACAATAGCGGATACAAGCTCCGCGGACATCAATTCACAGATGCAGAAGGCAAATGGTGGTTCGAGACGATCGTGCCAGGGACCTATCCTGGTCGCACCCGGCATTACCACGTGAAAGTCCAAAGGCCTGGCGGGAAGGTGCTGACGACGCAGCTGTATTTTGCCGATGAGCCGGACAATGAGCGTGACCGCATATTCAATGCTGACCTGGTGCTCGACATCAGAACGACGAGCGACGGAAAATTCGGCCGCTACAATTTCATAGTGGCGTAACCAGCGCTTTGCATCCAGCCCTACCGGGGGCTACGCAGTGGCAGAGCGTGTCTGGAGCGTTCGCACGTGGGACTGCAGCTCAGTTATGATCCATTGGCATGGCGTTCGAGAAATGCCATCGCTGAGGATACGAAGAGGTCGGCGCGCTCTACGTTGATTGCGAGTCCGCCTGGCAGATCGACGACCTCGAGACTTGGTAGCAGGCGCAATGCAAGGTCGCGCACCGGCTGGAAGCGACCTCCCAGCCGGCCGTTGATCAGAAACGTTGGAACGCCCGTGTCGCGAAACTGATCCCGGACGGATAGCGCCGGAAGGGAGTGCCGGAGGATGCCGATCACGGCGGGAATGTCGCGTGCGTCCGCCTCGGCGCCGAGGAGGTCGCGAATGGCCGGTCGAAGCGACGGGCCATGGCAGGGATGAAATGTCTCCCGACGCAGCGCTGCTACGCCGTCCGCTGCTAGATGGGTGCAACGTGTATCATCTTCGGCAAGCATTTCGGGGCTCGGCTTTTCAGCGAGCACACGATTGCCGTTTGTCCATATCGGGGTGGCAACGGCATGTGGATGCAGGCAACGTTTTCCGCGGGGCGACGGATGAAGCCTGGGCAAATGTGGGCCACTCGCGTCGTTTTTGCAAACCCACGGCCCGTCCACCGTCCCGAGCCTCAGGACTCGTTCCCGAAGTTCGAAGGACGGAGCCATCCGCAGCGCACGCCATCATCTTGCCGCTTTGCCGATAGTGTCGGCCATATGGGCTCCACGAAGGCCGATGGGAAGCGGCCTGCCGGTAGTCGAGTCCTTTGCGGTTTGATGCTCAAGTTCAGCATTAAGTTCTGCACCCACGATCAGCAGGATCACGGAAAACCAGAGCCATATGAGGAACCCGACAAGGCCTGCCAACGCACCGTAACTGGCAGTGTAGTCAGCGAGATTGTTGAGATACCAGGCATAGATCAGAGACATCACAATCCACGCGGACGTTGCGAAGACCGATCCCCACGTTAACCAGCGGAGTTTCGCCGGCTCGCGACTGGGGCCGACACGATACACCACCGCCGCTCCCGTCAATGCGGCGACGACCACAAGGGACCAGCCCGCCAGGAGGACCACGGTTTCGTTCGTTGGATCAAGGAACGCAACTCGAAGGAATGTGGGTAGCGCGGCGGTGATGACTATCATTATGATGAGAGCAATCATGGCGCAAAGCGTAAAGACGATGGCAATGAGGTTGAGTCTGATAAATCCTCGCTTTTCGACTTCCTGGTACGCAACATTCATTGCGTCGAACAGCGCGAGCGTACCGTTTCGTGCACTCCAAAGGGCAATGGCGAAGCCGATGAAGAAAGCAAGACTCAAGGTCGCGTCACGCATCTGCACGAGTGCGCGAACCTGGGTGGCGAGAATGTCGAAGGCCCCCGGGGGGAGGACGTAAGCGAGCGTTCTCAAGTGCTCCGCAATATCGACGGGATCGGCGAGCAGTCCGTAAAGGGCCACGATCGCACCCAATGCTGGAAACAGCGCAAGAATCAGATAAAACGTGACCCCAGCCGCGACGAACGCGACCCGGTCACCGGACACTTCGTGTACGACACGCCAAAGCACGTCATAAAGTCCCTTTGGAGGGATGTCCTCGGGAACCTCGGCGCTACGGCCGCGGCTTTGGTCTGTATCTTCACTCAAATAGAGAGGGTCGTCCTGCCTGGCGTGCAGAGTTCGCCCGCTTGACCGGTTGAGGCAAAGTGCGATCACCGCGATCGCACAAATGCTGACGGCGATTTGACGATCGGTAGACTTCAGGACCATCGAAAAGTTCCTCTCGCTTTTCCTTTCTAACCCGTGCCACGCGAAGTGGATGCGACGAAAACGTCGTGGCCAGTGCGGTCGGACCCCAAGGGCTCAGCGAGGCCGCGCGAGCGCGGTCCAGAGGTATCCCACGACGCCAGCCACAACGATTGCCGGAACGATGTGGCGTCTGATCTTGTTTTCTACCGCTTGGACGACGACGTTCGCCTCAAGCACGGCCAGCCTCGAGGTTCCGGCCGCGATGGCTGCGAGTTCCGTGCGAAGCCGGATCACGTCTGTTCGCAAAGCCTCTAGCTGCGCCTCTCGAGTAGGATGGTAGGATCGGACGTCAGCGCTGCCTGATGTCGCACGTTCACTCTCGTCACTTGGCGTGTCGGCTAACTGCGATGCTTGGCCAACACTTTCATCATGTGTCTGATCCGTCATGGCCTGGTCCTCCTCTGGTTCCATTCAACCGAGGAGGATGACCGTTGTTCCACCATCGCGCTCCTGAGCCGCACCAGGCGCGCCGAAACCTGGTGTTTTTGAGAGCCACTTTGGCCTCCAAAGATCGGACGAGAGAACCCGTCGTTGCTGGCGGAGCTTGGACGAACGCCCTCTTGGATCGCTTGCGTCGACCTAGGTCTTTTTCTTGGCGCGAGCCGCGGCCTTTGTCGTGAGCCGAAAATCGGCCATTTCCTGCGCCGTCAAATAATAGAGATGATCCGGAGGGGTTTCCAAAGCGTGGAACCAGAGGCCGGCAGAAATACCCATCGCGTCGAGATGGCGCGCGATCCGGGCAGTCGCAGACTGGGCTGCCGACATGGCTTCCTCTGGCGTCGGCCGATCATTGCTACCGCCGAAGAGCTGATGCACGCCGACGACCGCATCGGATTCCGCAAGGCGCTCGACTCCGCCTGACAGGATAATCGGACATGAGGATGCGCACAGTGCTCTCGATGCCACTTTGGTGTTCAGCCGCTTTTCTCGGATCAGCCGGGAGATCGCCAATGCGTCGTCTACCGAGCCCCCCGGCGAGTTGAGCTCTACGGTTTTGATATATTCGCCGCGTTGTTCGACCTCACGGGCAAATCGCAAGGCTGCTCCTGGGTCGAGCGTTCCTTCAGCAAGCAAGGAGCCCCCTGGGCCCAGATCGAACGTCATGGGCTTGGCTAGATCTTCGATTGGGCTTGCCGGATTTGCCGTAGGCCTGTCCGGATCCGCCTTGGTTCCGGCAGGTGGCAAGAAAGGCAGCGGGTGGGATGGATCGAAGGTTGGCAGCTGTCTCTTCGTTGCGATTTCGCGAACATCGATAAGGAGAAAGATCGCCGTCAACGCCAATAGCAGCAGGAAGGCCCCCCGCATTAAGGCGCCATCGTCCAGGCGGCTCAGCATCCTGATCGGTTCATCGATCCTCATTCGATCGATCCTTCGGACGTGTTCGTGGATCGAGACTGGTGATGTTGTTTGGTTCCTCCGGCCCCTTCTCCGGTTCCGGCTCCGCAACGGCCTGTTCGAGGTTTACCCCGTTCTTCGTTAAGGCATGCCGCACTTCCAAAGCCTGCAAGAGTTCGGCTGCCGTGATGCGCTCCGCAAACGGCATGCTTTCCTCCTGTTTGCGGATTGCGCCATGGACGACGGCCAGAATGAAGACCAAGACGCCGGGGAGGAGATCGATGGAGATGGCGCCGGCCCAGGCGGGAATGAAGTCGGCGGCGTAACGCAACACCGCTTCTGCAGATGACAATGGCACGAACCGGTGTTCCTTAACCGGTGTGCGCGCAAGGATCTCGTCGGCAGCCTCAGAAAGCACTTTCGACTGAGCCGCCACTGAAGCGCGCACGGTTGCCATTACTCTGTCCTGACGGTCGACAAGGTCCGCATCACCTCCGTCAGCAACCGGAGCAATAAAGCCGAGAGAAAGATCGTCGGCCGCGCGACGGATCGAAGGTGCGATGGACGTCTGCCCGAGCGAGGCTATGACGCCTGTGAGCGCTACGACTTCCGAGGAGAATTGATCGGCGCGCGGCTCGATTGCACCGGGCGCCGAGACCAGGGTGCGCATGGCCTCCAGCCGCTTTTGTCCTTGATTGAACAAGGTCGTCACCTGTTCGCGTGAGGCGTTGATCCCGCTTTCGAGATCTATCATCTGTGCTGACATTTGAGACAGCAACTGCACGACGCTTCCTGAACCTGTCGTGCCGGTGAGGGCGCCCGATTGCCGTTCAGATTGAGCAAGCTGAGCAAACCGTTCGGATGCGCGCTGGATGTCGGGCAAAAGGCTTTGGGCGGCCAGCGCGTTCTGGTGGGCCTGGTCAAGGTCTGCCGTATAGTCTTCAACGGTTTCTGCAAGATGCTGCTCGAGCGCGGCAGAACCCGCGAGCGCCGCCGCATTCAGCCAGCTAGACATAGCCACGATCATGGCGGCGCCAAGCGCCATGACGCCGAGCATGGAGGCGCGGCCCGTATGGGTGGTGATATGCGGATAGAAGCGGGCCATATAGGACCAAAAGGCGTAGATTCCGACCGAGACAGAAGCCGAGTAGATGACCGCAGCAAAGAACACCGCAGTCGGCGAGCCATCTAGGATGCTGCGTACACCGAGGTATGTGTAGACGCCTGAGGCAAGGGCAAGAACCGCTACGGCAAACCGCGTCATCGTCTCGACGGCAGCAACCCCGTCGTGCAAACGTTGGGATGCGCCGGTCGCCATGGTCAGCTCTCCGCAAAAGGAATGTATTCCTTAAAAGAGTATGAAGAAACCGGCGGAATAAAGGCCGGATTCTTCGCCGTGACGTCGGGTTTGGAGCCGGGCGTTGGGCACAGCTCCTCTTGTTGATGCTCGGCCGTTCCATTGACTGGACGAACCGAAGCGCGGAGGGCGGGTAGTTGGGGAGCGGGAAAAACGCGCAAGACGTTCACAAATCGCCGGAACAATGCCGAGGAACTATCCAGCTCTCCCGCTGTTGGTGGTGCGAAAGGAGAACGCCGATGATTCCGGATGTTAGAAACTCCACATTCTATGTGTTGACGCAGGACGATCCCTCCGTTCCGACTGACGCGGTTCCGGTTGGCTTCGAAGAGGCCTATGAGGAAGCGCGGAGGCGCACGGAAGGCGGCCTGGCCGTTCATGTCCTTTACACCGAAGACGCAACTCAAATGCAGTTGACGCGGTTTGCTGAGGCCGGGATCAGAACGAGCTTGGCTCCGCAAGGTTAAGACGGAAGGTAGGTCGACGAGGAAGCAGTCTTCGAGAGGAGAGATGGCATGCGGCTGTTTCGCGATAACCGGTTAACAATCATTTGGAGCGACAGTTCTAACGATAGCGGCTGCTGCCGGATGGAACGCATATTCCGAGAAACTGGCGCAGAATTGCGGCCTGTTGAGGAACATTCCCAGTCAAGCCCGATCTAAAAGGACGTTGGCGACAGGAAAAGAATGATGGCTGGCAGCTCCGATGAAAGCGATCCCTCCATGGCGCCTCAACCGCGCACGGGATCGCCTAGCCCCAAACTTACGGAAGTCGAGTATCCGCCGAGAGCCTCGATTGTTTCCTGTGCGATTTTGACCAGCCGATAGGTCTTTGACATCACATGGCAGGATGCAGAACTATTCCGCATCGTAAAGCATGGCGTTCGTTTTACCGGCATGCCGGCCTGGCCGACTCGGGCGCGTGATGACGAGGTCTGGGCCATGGTCGCGTTTTTGCGTAACCTTCCCGCGATGGAACCGGCGGCCTACCGCATGCTCGCGTATGGCGACAATCCTTCGCTCCGGGCACAGGCAGCCGGGTTCGAAGAGGCATTGGCGGAATGCGGCCGCTGCCACGGCGTAGATGGCAAGGGCCGTAGTCCCCTGACGCCGATCCTTGCCGGACAAAGTGAGGTCTACCTCCTGGAGAGCCTGCGCGCCTATCTCGATGGCCGCCGGTCGAGCGGTGTCATGCGGCTTGCTGCGCAGACCGCGGAGCCGGAGTACCTGCCTGTGCTTGCTCGCTATTTCGCGATGCTGCCTCGCAAAGCTGCGACGGGAGTTGAAGGTGACCGAGCTCGTCGCGGCGAACTGGTTGCTCGGACCGGTCGCTCCGGCGACAAGATACCGCGTGTGTGGGTTGCCACGCTAAAGGCAATCGCAACCCGGTCTTTCCGAATTTGACGGGCCAGCCCGCGCCTTACATCGCGATACAATTGCGCCTGTTTCGGGAAAACAAGCGGGGAGGGAGCAGGTTCAGTCACCTGATGAACAGCGCCGCCAAGAACCTCTCTGAGGCAGATATCGACGATGTTGCAGCCTATTTTGCAGATGCACCGGCAGAAAATTGACCATCTTCCGGTCTTGGCGATGACGAAATAGCGGCCGCCGGCATCGCCCTTACCACCGCGACCGCATCGGGGCCACAACAAGCTCGAAGCTTCGCGCTGAATTGTTCCGCGCTACGAACATGGGCCGTGTCGGCCGATGACGAACTCTTTGCGTCGACCGCCAGGAAGCGGCATTTCGAGTTGATGCCGCTCCTCCATCTTCCTTGTCGCAAGCCGTTCTTCATTTGCAACCTGGTCGTCGATCCGCTCGCCGACCCTCATGGTACGCTTGCGCACGGTCACATGCGTCTCGGTTGGCTCAACAGCAAGAAACTTGGCGAGTATATTCGCTACCTGCCTGTAGGACATAACGCTTCCCAAGCTCCCGCGCGAGAACGGGCAAGAGCTTCCAAGCGCTCAAATTGAGTCCGCTTCGGACGGCGCGTAGAGGGCCACTTGGTTGCGTCCTCTTTTCTTTGCCTCATACAGCGCTTCGTCCGCTTGCCGCTGCAACGCCTCTGAAGAACCCGCGTCGCTGCCGTGTTCCAATACGGCCAGTCCAATGCTAACCGTGACACAGGCACCCACGTTCGATCTCGGGTTCGGCAAGGACGCAGCCTCGACGCGCCGTCTTATACGTTCGGCAACCGATACGCCGTCCTCCTCATTGGCGTCCTGCAGGAGGACGAGAAATTCTTCGCCGCCATACCGCGCGACCTGATCGCGTTCGTCCCGCATGCTGCTCTGGATGATGCCGGCGACCTTGACCAGACACCGGTCGCCTTCCGAGTGTCCGAGACTGTCATTGAGCTGCTTGAAGTGGTCGATATCGCACATGAGTATCGCAGCACCCCGAGTTTGCGCGATCCCGTTGCTCCACACACGATTGAGCGTTTCCATCATCCAGCGCCGATTTGCGATGCCGGTGAGCGGGTCAGTTCGTGCAAGCAGTTCAAGGCGTGAGTTGGCGTCCGTCAGATCGGCAAGGCGAGACCGATCGCGCAGTTCGAGGAGGAAAGACTTGTGCGCCAGGATGCCTGCGGTGCGGCGCGCAACGACGGTCGCAACCACCCCGCTTGCGAAAAAAAGAGCACCTGCCAGCGCATTCTCGGCGGCGATATCCGGGTTTTGAATCTGAAAGACCAGATAGAGACCGAGCGCGTAAGCGGCGATTGCCATCGACCACTCGAGCAGCACGGGGAATATGATGATCGCAGTCACGGCCACAAAAAGCATGATCGTCAAGTGTCGTTCATAGTACTCGCCGCCCGAGTTGACGCCGACCAGCGCGACCGAAAGTAGGATGAGGAAGACGCCAAGGTGAAGTGCTATGGCCTCCATCAACAGCCCACGCGGCTTCAGGAAAACGACCGCCGTGACGATTGCTGCAGGTGGTAGGATCGATGCCGGCAGGAGCATCCTCATAACGGCTTCAGACGGGAGCAAGGCTGTGTTGACAACCAGCGTCAGGACATCGAGGACGACCACCCAGACCATCCAGGCGCGAATGATCTTCGACGTCTGTGGCCACGACCGTATCCGGAAGAGGCGAGCAAGTTCCGCATTCAGACGGATGTCGCGCGTTCGTCCGGCAAGCAGGCGGTCGACTTCGTTGACGACCGTTGGCGGCAATCGCTGAGGGCCTGTTTGTGCTGAAACCTCGTTCGCGCGTGAAACGCCTGATACTCGATGCGTATTCATGCTCTGGCAATCTAGGGGCAGACGGGACGATGGCAAGAGTGAGCAGCCGGTCTGCGGAGAGCCTTACCGTTCTGGTTTAACGAGTTGTGTCGATGCGCTCATCCCACGACCTCGTGCCTCAGATCGGGACATGAGGGTCGGCCCGATTGCTATCGGCCTTGCGTTGATAGCGCGCTAGCAATGAACGAGCCACGCGTGCGCCGGTGTTAGGCGTTCACGAAAGTTTCCGGTCTCATGTTTCCTCCAAGCACGGAAACTGCGACTCCATTGACAAGCCAGGCGCTAAACCAGCTCTGCGCCATTCAGGGGGATTATGAGTAATCCCTTGATGCGGTTCTGGAACGCGAACAGTCGTTGTGATCGCTCATTTGCGGGAGGGCAACCTCTTCGAACTGATCGGCCGCAAGTTCGTATCCCTTCAAGGCGAGGGATAAGAGTCGACATCCCCGACTGGGCGGCATGTTGCGGGTGGTTTTCTGCCTTCCGATCGGAACATGCAGGCCGCGCCATCGTCCGACATTGCGAGTGTGGCGATCCGACCCCCGTTGACGACCTTGGTCTCGGGCGTGGCTTGTCTGGAGTTATTCACCACATTTCGTGTCCGGTCACATCGGACCGCCCAAGTTTCAAGACGTTGAACACCGCTCTAGGGCGTGCGTATGTGGAAGATTCAAGTCAGTCTCGCCGTTGTATCGTCCCATGGCACGGATGAGATGACGCGGCGCGCGAGACGGCTAGCGGGCGATCCGCGGATGCTTTCTTCGTGTTATGATGGGCTTGCAGCGCGTAATCACGACCTTCGACAATATGGCAAAGGCCAAACGCTATTTTTGCTCTGGCGCAGGAAGTTTTGCGTCCCCAGTATAGGACGCCGAAGCTGGATGTGCTGCCTTTTCCTGACTGATCCGGGGCGAGGAGGTAGTCCATGTCCACGAGTAGTGTCGACCGCCCGCTGCAGCCGGGCGACCAGGCCCCGAATATAGTGCTCGATGCGATATCGCGCGACGGCCAGATCGCGCTCGATGATTTTCGAGGCCGTAGCCCGTTGTTGATCGGTATGTTTCGCGGCCTACACTGTCCGTTCTGCCGGCGCCATGTCGCGGCGATGGCGCAACTTAAGCCGGCTCTGCGTGAGAGTGGCGTCGAATGCCTAGCGGTCGTCATTACGCCGGTCGAGCGGGCGCGGCTCTATTTCCGTTACCACCCGGCGCCCGATCTTCTCACCGCATCCGACCCGGAGCGGGCCTCGCACCGTGCTTTCGGCTTGCGCGAGGTCGGGATGGGCACGGTCATGGCGATACGGGTCCATCTCCCGGGCGAGTTGCCCGAGCCTATGGATGTCATGGCAATGGACGAGTTTCTCAACAAGAAGGAAGGATATGAGATTACGGAAGCCGATGAGCAGGCGATGGCTTCCAGCCAGGGGCAGCTTGTCGGTCAGTTCCTGATCGACCGAGGGGGCATCGTACGCTGGAGCTTCACTGAAGTTCTGGAGGCTGGCCTCAATACGTTCAGGGCACCGAATCCTGAGGAATTGATGTCGGCAGCTTCCCAAGTTACTCATTAACAGGCACTGAAAACTCGCTCGACGACCACCGTCCTGTGGTGATTCTGTAAATTTAGATGATGCTCAGGCGCGGAGGACTAAAGTCTGCCGTTGGGTTTCGTAGCGATTTCCATTCAACGGCCGCGGCGCGATCAGACGCTGGAGCGAGCAGGCCTCGCGCACGGGCGGGGCGACGTCCCCTCCTTGCCGCAATCACGCCAGTCCGACGGGGGCGGCATATGGCAAGTTTCCACGCCCTTTCCTGATTTTCCTTGGCGAAGTGGGAGGTCAGGATGGGGCGCTTCTTCACCTCCCTCATCGCGCCCAGCGCGTCAAGGACGAGACGGCTCTAGGCGGCGAGAACCAGCCGGATGTTCCTTTTAGGGAGATCCTAACCGAAGTGCATCACGCCGGTTTTTGGGTAGGGGTGTGCAGTGATGCACCCGCCCTTTCGGCCGCTGCCCGCAAACGCTTGTCTCTGGTCCACAAAACCGCGCGCTGATCGAGGAGGACCGAGGCCAGCAAATGGGCATCCGTGTAGCCTATGCCCATGCTAACAATGGCGTGGCGATCAATCATCAACATGACTTCGTCGTGCGTTGCGACGAATGCTTCGCGCTGAGCGGCTAGGAATGCAATCATGCTCCTGCGATCGCTGCCAAGTGCGAGATCTTATATTACGGCGGGATGGCAGAGGAGACGATCGTCGTCAATTATCCTACGCAGCTCTGCATCGGCATGTCGGAAATGTTCAATCCAGATTGAAGTGTCGGCCAGTATCACTTGGCAGCGACGCTCCTGCGGCGCGGAGCCGCTTCCGCATCCGGCATGGTTCTCCCGAGCGCTATGAGGCGTTTTCCCGATTCCACCCGAACAAGCGTCTCCAACGCTTGGCGGACCAGAGCGGCGGTTTCTTTCGTACCGGTCAGGGACTTAGCCCTTTCCACGAGAGCGTCGTCGAGATTGATTGTTGAACGCACTGCTCGATTCCCGATTTTGGTGCTCAAAATAGCACCAGTTGGTGGATATACGCGTGAATTCCATTCTGATACGTCCCCCGTGCGCCTATGCAAATTCGGGAACGTAGGCGTACCACGGTCGCGGTCGGTACATGCGTAGGCGAGTGCGGCTTCGCCAACGGCATGCGACCACATTGATACAAAAATGCTCAGGGTCGAAGGTCGTATCCGATCAACGCGAGGGATCAACACTCACCTTGTGACCGAGAACCCTTGCAAACGGCAAAGCTCCCATCCGCCGAGCGGAGGCTTATGAATGATCTTAACCAATCCCGAAAAAGGCTAGGATTGCGACCACAACAACGATAAGGCCGACGAGATAGATAATCTGGTTCATGTCAACCTCCTTTCATCGAAACCAACCGTTGCCAAGCCGATAGGTTCCTCACCCAGTCAACAAGGTCGAGGGGTGTCAGCGAATCTGAGAGCGAGGACTCGTTCCAAAAGGCGGAAGCCAACTCGAGCGCCGGCCAGCAACGAAGCTGGAGCTTGGCGCGGCCTGCAGCCTCAGAGGGCAATCCGCCTCATTCGCGCCCGACTATCGCGCACGAAGGTCACTTGCGGCGGAAAGCCCCAGGTATAGCCCGAGGCAGAATCCGAGAAGGCCGGCGGTACTCACGATTGCCGTTGCCGTGCCGGGATTGTTTCGTGCGGCCTCTATAGCGCCTTGTCCCTGTTCACGGACCGTTTGGACTGCATTTCTGGCACGTTCGGATGCGTCATCAGCCGCTGAACTGACCCGGTCACGGAAAGCTTGACTCAACTCCTCGATCTGGGAACGCAATTCCGCGATTTGATCTTCTATCGATTGCTGAGTGGTAGTAACCATCGTCCACCTATTGGTTGGGAACGCAAAACGGCTGAAGGGCAGAATTGTTCCTGCACCGGCTCCATCTGGGCTGGAACCGATCATTACTCCGGACTGGTACCGATTATCACGTTGTGGGCAACGGCTCCCGCGCCTCATTTGCGAGCCAGGGCGGAACCCAAACGCGAGCTCGAGGGTGGGAGCAACGCTATTATGTGCCAGATTTGGGAGGATAGGAATCAAAGGCTCCGATCTCAAGGGCTGGGCACTGGCGGTCGCCAGACGTGCCGGTCCCAGAAAGGCGCGCGTCGCGCGGGCCCGCAAGCTGGCGTTGCATCGCATGCTCACGGACCGAACCAACTTCATTGCTTCGCAAGGTAGACCCAGCCCTGGCGGCTTGAGGGAGGAGACGACAAGACAGGCTTTCGGACGGGCACAGCGATCAGCCCTTCGCAGCAAGGTCCCTTCGCCGGGACCATGGATGGGTTAGACCCCTATGCGATCAGCAGCACACGGTGACTGCGCCTTCTAATAGATTGGCCAACCGGTCCTCAGCAAACCCCATCGAGCAGCGACTGAGCGTCGACCGATGCCGGGCCCGATATCGAGCCCCGGGCCGCCGGAGATGGTTTTCGAACCAATTCCGTTCCAGACTTGTCCGGAGTAGATGCCGACAAACCGCCGGCCGAGGGCCGGGTGCCGCCCGTTCCGAGCCGCGATGAGGCCCTGCCGGAAGACACTGAGGACGAGATCCTCGACGACGACCCGGGACGCGAAAAGACCCGCTTTGACGAGGTTCCGAAAAGCAGCCCATAGGCGGTTTGTGGGACCGGATAAGTGCATAGAGCGGTCGGTCATGCTAACCTGCCTTTGCCTTGGCGATCATGCGTTCAAGTGGGGATAGTGGTCGTCGACGCCTTTGCCTTGAGTGGCGGCAGGCCGAACTTTTCGAGATATTTGCGCGAGTGCTTTGCCCAGACCTTCTTGCCCCAGTTCGTCGAGGCGAATTCCCATGGACAGCGGCGCGCAATGCCTTCTTGCGGGCGGCATCCGATTAGGTCGTCGAGAAAGTCGAGAACGGCAACCTTACTCTGTTGGAATTCCTGCTTGTCCATCGGGCAGCGCGATTCTTCCGCTTTGCTCGAGCAGACCATCGTTGAGGCGTCGCAATAGCCGGTGCGGATTAGTGCATCTCCGCCTGTCGGTGACGAGCGAAAGCGTCGCTGTCGGCAGCTTCAACGACATTTGGTCGGTTGCCAGCATCGCCTGTTCGATCAGATCCGCTTGGCGCGGTTTCTCGATCGACTTCCCGACGTGCCTCGAAATCGGCTTCCTTCGCCTGAGCCCGGTCACGTGAACGTCGCACTCGTCGAGCTCGGCGATTGCCTCCATGAGATTCGTTTCGCCCTCGATGGTGTCGGCGACGAGCTCGGCGTCTCATCGGCGCCCTGGTTGCGAAGATCGACGAGGAGGGTCTTTGCCCGCCTCGGTCTGCCGACGCTTGCTGTGTTCGATTGCGGGAGCGGTCACTAGACGGTCCTCTCGGCTGCGATCTTTCGGTGGATCTCCTCGATGTTCGCGAAGCCGATCGCCATGAAGGTGAGGAGGATGATGAAGGTTGCGAACGAGTAAGCTGCGGCGTTGAATTCCTGCAGCGCGTCCGGGTCGATGTTTCGGGCCGGCGGGAGGGCACAGTGTCCGCATTCGCAATAGCGGGCCTTCCGGGTCGCATGCGTGGATCGGGCGGGTCATGCCGTTCCCCTCGCAGGGAGGCGATAGGCAGCAGCACGCAGCTTCCGGCGGTTCTCGGCAGGTTCGGAGCTCTGGGGCCGGTGTCGCCGTCGATGGCTGCGGGTTGTCGAAAGAGGCGAACTGCGTTCAAGAGCAAGGCGCTTGCGCGGCGAGCGCAGGCAGCATGATTAAGTTCCTCACCTCGGGACTATCGCAGGAGGCCGGCTTCTTTCGCGGCAGCTTCGAATGCCGCCCTGGCCTCCGCACTTGGGACTTCTCCATTGGCTGCATCCAGGCAGATCTTTCGAGCTGTTGCGTAACTCTCGCTCTTCGTCTCGGGCCAGGATTTCATCAGGAATGCGACCGCCTCTCGGGCGTTCCTGATGACGTGAAAACGATCGTCAATCTTCAACTCGACGTTTGCATCCCAGATGCTGGCCATGGTGTCCTCCGCGGGTTAGGCTTCCCAGAAACGTATATTAGAGGCAACTGTTCCAAGGGGGGCTGGGTGGGGGGTGGCAGGCTCAAGCGGCCATCTTTGGGATTTCAGCGCCTGGCACCGGCGTGATGTCTGGCGCCTCTTCCGGGACGTCGTCCGGTCCGGGCTCCTCGACGGGGCGATCCGGATTGTCTGGCATAGGATCGGGTGTCTCGCCTGGGGGAACCTCCACGGGCTTTCTCGGCTCTTTGGGGTCGTCGGTCATATCGGTCTCCTTCTCCCGGGCCAAAATCGAGCCGCGTCAGCTTTGTTCCGCGAATGGGGCGGTGCAGCAGCATGAGACAAATCAATTTCAGCGCAGTCTTGTGACCTTGGCCTCGGCAACGGCCGCGACGAACGCTACTCGGGCTTGTTTCCATGGGTAGGTCCCATCTATTGCGTCCCTGCATTTATCGACGGCGTCCAGATAAGGGAGTCGACAGGCCAGCTTTTGCTAAGCAGGACCGTGGCCTTGTTGGGGGTCCATACTATCTGCGCTCCGTCGAGCTCCGGAAGCTCGATGATCACGCACTTGTTCCAACTCTCCATCATAGCCCGCTCCCTGTTTTTGTGTTTGCTCCACAGGCGTCACGCCTTCAGCTTCGGTGGCTTGTTCTTCTCATCCGGGCTCGGATCGTCGCCGCGTGTACAGAGCTAACGAAGGCTCGAGCTCGATAAACCGCCAGGAGGGTCACAAAAACGCACTAATACCGCGCCAGCCGATCAGACGCGTTGATCGGCCATTCAGCCCGCTAGCAGTCACGGATGGGGTCCGTCAGTTTCTAACCTGTCTATGAACCTGTTTTGGAGTGAGGATCGGATACCGGCTTTGACTCGGGGGAGCCTCGGAACCGCAGGAATATCGACAGGACGACGAGAACTGCAGTCGACAGGAATTCCGATTGCCAATTCTGGAAAGACTCAAACCACAACTTGGCACCCACCGAGGGAATAGGAATAAAGTGACCTCGCCATCCCGCCCATCCTTACGGCCAGCGGTGCTGCGGGACCGTCTTGCTCGAGCGCAGGGCCTTGGTCCTTGGACGACGGTTCGTCGGGGTCATTTTCCGCTGAGCCGCGTTGAAAGAGAAAGGCTGTAAGTACCAGATAAGCACTCATCTGCAAGAACTCGGACTCCCAGTTCTCAATAGGGCGGAAAGGAAGTGACCGCTAAGAAGGTACGGTGCTAGCGTTACCGTTTGCCCGCCATGTTCCTCCAGTTCGTCGTTATAGACTTGAAGACCCGTAAAAAGCATGCCTACGAGTGTGCCGAGCGTGGCCAGCAGCAAAACGATCGTCAGGCGTTGTCGCGCAGTACCTTCATTAAGACCTCCACAAAGACACCCTAGGGTCGGGTAGCCATACGCCGGGAATCACACAGCGCCCGTCTTGTTAAGCGTCGCTTCGCCTTCAAGGCTCATCCAATTCGTTTCTGACGGAGGACACCTCAGGCACGGATTGGATTGTTTGCCGTTTTGCGCCCCTTTTGACGTGCAGCAACTTCGCGAGCTCTCGAATCCAAACCTGCTCGCCCGGTTCGCACTCGCCAAGGCGCGGTTCACTAAAAGCCGCGCCGGATTACGAAGAAGCAACAGATCTAGGGCATTTGAATCTGAGCGCGATCTTTGGAGTCCGCTCGCAGCTTTTTTGGTAAGCGAGAAAGTGGTGGCCCCCGGTTGTCGGGCCAACGCGCAAGGGTTTTGGCTCGCGCCTGATTGAACGGGCACTGGTGTCGGAACTTCGAGGTGAGGTCCGTGTTGGATACCCGTCCTCCGGCGTTGAGTGCACCATCATCGCACCAATATCCGCTGGCGAAGAGTTCGTTCCTGGGAGGACAAAGTGGCCAGAGCGGAGTCGAAGCGGATACTGATCATCGAGGATGAAGTTCTCCTTGCGATGAGCCTCGAAGACCTCCTCACAGACATGGGGCATTGTGTGGTGGCGTGTATCGCACGGCTCGAGGATGCGAGCCGCTTCGCCGTTCGAGCGGATATTGATTTTGCGTTTCTCGACATCAACCTCGGGGGAGAAACCTCTTTTCCTGCCGCCCGGATCTTGCGCTGCCGCAAAATACCTTTCGTGTTCGCCACCGGATACGGAATAGAGGGCCTTTCAGATGAGTTCCGCGACACGCCGACTCTGCAAAAACCATATGACCCTCGCGATATAGAGCGGGTGATCGAAGAGGCTTGCGCGGGATGAGCGGTTAACGCGCAGCATGCCTGCGCTTCGAAAACGGTGAAACGGTCTGGCTAATGCCGGCCGCAGACACGGCGGACCAGCGTTGTTCGCCCGGCGCCATCCGCTTGCGGTAGGCGCTGTCAACGGCCCGCGCAAAGGGCGAAGCGAGCCGCGCGACTTCATGCAACACTCAGGCTGAAGGAAGCGGGTTGGATGACGCGCACCCAATCGAGACTGTAGTGCGGCAGGACGACGTCACGAAGCCGTGTCCACATCGGTTTCGACAGGGACAAAAGTGCGCACCGGATATCGGGGGGCCAGACGAATGGCCCCGACGGGGCGTCGGGGCCAACGAGGCTTGCATCATGGGCATTGATGGGCTCCGACGCGGGGAAAAGGGATTACCCCATGAAGCCCGGCTGGATCCTTTTGGGGAGGGTCATCGCGGGTCCTCAAACCACAGTCCCTCAAAAATGGTTCCCATGCGGAAAATGAAACGGCCCCGTCCGGGAAGATCGGGGCCCGGGCACGGAGTAGTGCCAATGGGCTCCATTCTGGGCATAGTGGACGGAGCCTCAGTCTCGATCCGGGGGTGGTGGATCGTAGGCATGCAATGAACGCGCATCGCCTCGAAAGGTTCCGACCATGAAAAGAAATGGCCCCGCCGGGGTGACGAGGCCAGAGGCTACCTTTCGGACTTCACTCCGGGGATTTGGTGAAGCCTGCCATGATCGCGAGCGGGGGTGTCGAGACCACGACACGCCAAAAACGCACATACGGCGGAAAGGTTCCCAGGCAGGAAGCGCCAAAAAGAATGGCCCCGAAAGGCGACGACGGGGCCAAGAGTGTGCGGTGTAACGGGCTCCGGGGGGAAGGGAGCGGAGCCCGGTCGAATAACGCTCGGTTTGGAAAGTCGTTCCGCAGCTTGAGGCTAAACCCGCCCCTATCGAAACAGCGACAGCACGTTGGCGGCGCTTGAGTTGGCTATCTGCAGCGACTGTATCGCCAATTGCTCCTGTGCTTGAGTAGCTTTCAGGCGCGCCGATGCTTCGTTCATGTCAGCGTCGACAAGGCGCCCGATGCCTTTATCGATGCTCTCCATCAGAGCGCTGGTGAAGTCGGATTGCAGGTCGATGCGCATTTGCAGGGAGCCGAGCAGGCTCGCACTCGAAATCGCGCCCTTCAGCATGTATTCGATACCTTCGATGTACTCGTCGACAGTAAAGTCCGTGCCCGTCACATCAACCTCGACCAAGTCGAAGTCGAGCGTCCAGCGCGGCGTCGAGCGTACGTTTTCGACGGTAACTCTTGCAGCGCGATTGCCCGCCTCCGGGTAGATAGCCTGATCGGCTGAGAAGGTGAGTGTGGTACCGGCTGCAGTCACCGCCAAGCCGCTGCCCGCGGAAGCGAATTCTATCACCGTCGCTAGGTCGGCCGCGTTACCGACCGTGCCGTCAGTTGTGCCAAGCGCGGCATCCACCGTTGTGCGGTCTATGGTGTAGGTCTGCAATGCGCCAGGGCCGACTTGGACGTCAAAGTAGATCGCAGCGGTGGGCGAGACCGTAAACGGTTTGGTAAAACCGATACTCGCCTGGGGATACATATTGTCGTGGTTGCTTATTGGTGCGTTCTCCAGACCCAAAGCAAAGCCTGCGGGGTGAACGCCGTTGAAGTCGGACACCACGTTTGAAATATCGATGCTAGACCCTGGTTCCCCGGAGGTCTCAAGCGACCCGATCTCGAATTGACTTGATGTGGATGATCCACTGAACAACGTTTCATATGCGGTTGCGGGAACCGCGTTGTCCTGAAAGACCCGCTGCAGGACAGCACGCATTTGGGACGCAGTATTAATTTTACCATCGGTCGTGCCGAGCGCGATGTCGATAACCGTCTTATCGATCCGCAAGCCGGTGAAACCCACGCCGGCGGAATGTGTGCCCGCATCGACTGTAAGGTCAAACTCGATATAGTCCATCGATCCGAAGGTCGCCGGTCCCGTGAAGGCATGGTTCTCGTGACCCTGATGGGCAACCGAGTTGATCCCCGTCCGCCGGAAGCCGCCAATGTCACCCACGCCGCCAATTTCCTTCTGCAGGATGCCGCCGCCTCCCGCATTGAGCATGCTCGTCAGTTTGAGATTTAGGTCCGTGGTGTTCAATTCGATGGATCCATCCGCTGCCCTGACGAAAGACGAGACCAAGGACGTGGTCAGTTCGGCGGTTTGCATGAGATGGGTCGCGGCGTCCGTACGCAGCCAGTTCACTCCGTTGAAGCTGGACGAGGCAATGACGCTCTCGGCTTGAGCGTTGAGTTGGTCGAGTTCCTTCTGGATCTTAGCTTTGTCAACGCCCGGTTCCGCTGCAGCGACTAGTCTTGCCTTGAACGCAGTCAAGATTTCGACGATGGAGTCGGTTCCCTCATAGGCGACGCCTACCTTTGCGGCTCCCAGGCCGAGTGCATCGGCAACGGCTGAGATAGCCTTGTGATCGGAACGCATTGTCGTGGCAATCGACCAATATGCGGCGTTGTCGGCCGCGGTTTGGATCCGGAGGCCGGAACTCACTTCATCCTGGGTGGAAGCAAGTGTTGCAGCGGTGTTTCTTAAAATTTGGACGGCAGACATCGCTGCCGCGTTCGTATGAATGCTGGACATTATAGAGCCGTCGATTAGGGATTTCCGCCCGTCATGGGCGAGTCGATGCCTTTACTCAACCACAAATTTGGTTAACAGACTACTAATTAGTGTGCTCTAGCGGCGGCGCAGACCAACTATGACGTCAATCAACCGTGGCATATCGCCGATAATAGTTCTTGGGGGTGACCGATCTGCGGGGATGAATTTCACTCCTTCTCATCCAGAATAATCCGCAAAATCCGGATCATATCGGCCGCGTCGAGGAGCGCGGCCATTACTTGGTCGTGCGTCCGCCTTTCGATCCCCACCGAAGCAGTTTGCAGGTCAATCACCGGATCCGCTTCGGTCTTGCTTTCAGGGATGCCAACTTGTTTGCGCATTTCTCGGATCGTGACGACCGCGCGCTCCAGCAGTCGGCGCTTTTCGAAGTGGGTCAGATGTTCGACCTGGTTGGCTGCCCAGACAAGCTCAGAGATGAAGGCGGTGGTGAGGGACATGACGGGCAGCGTACATCGCTGGGGCGAGGCGTCAATATTCGCTAGGCAGCCCCTAGTGCCCCCGTGCCTTCAGAGGCGATCTCTACGTATCAGCCGATCGACCATAGGTAATTTACAATCTCCCGGCGGATTGAGTCTCGGTCGCCGTACTTCTGGCAGATGCGGTTGAGCTCTTCGATCACAACCTCTTGCTCCTCGTCGTCGCAAATGACGTACATATTGTGCCCCACAGCGTTGACGTGGCACCCAGCCTCGATCACGTCTGCCACGAATGCAGGAATTTCTTCTTCGTTCATCAGGTGCAACTGGGCCGCAGTGCTCATGCTGAGGTTCCTTCTGCTTTCGGACCGCTAGTAAGGTTTGGGGCAACGACGGAGAAGTCAGCCAAAATGGCAAGAGAGCAAAGGTGCTCGTCAGCGATCTGGATCAATGCGACGGCGACCTCATCGTCGGACCAGCCCGCCGCCGTACAATAAGCGGCGAACACGCCGAATGCCTGTTTGAGAGCTTCTTGGCATTCATCACTGCTGTGCTCGTATCTAGTTTGGCGGGTGGGAGGGGTAATTTTCGGTAAGTCTACCTGCATCGTAGTTTCCCCGAGCGGCCTCATTGTTCTTTTTGAGCCCCAGCCGAGCTATGTGACCGTGGCGCTGAGGCGGTAACGCCTTGGTTGAAAACAGAATATGCAGCGATCGGTTTCTGTCGCAATTGGCCTCAGACCATTGGCGGGCCACCTAGGACTTGAGCCCTACAGCGAATGGGTACTCCCCCCAGCAGCTTCCTACCTCAACTTAGCTATTTGTAATTCAAAAGGCATTACCTACCGCGCCGGGCCGATCACGGGGTCGAAAATGAAGAGGTTCTCTTAGGCTCCGAGACTGATCCAGTCGCAGGCTGACCCCAGAGCGCTACGTCGCTTGGGGCTGGGGCGCGCTCTGGGGTCATTAGCGCCAAAGGTGCGGTTGACGCTCAACTAGGAATGGCAGCGCCAATCGGATTCGGCAACGTAGATAGGACCTTTGCCGGAGCGCATCAGACCTAGGTCGGGTACTTCTCGGTCTTCATGCAGCCGTTGGCACGTGCGATCTGGGGGAGAAGGCCCGGCATGCACTAGTCGCCGACCCGATCGAAGAGGGCATTTGTGTCGTATTACTTCTTGAGGTCGCATTCGCACGGCACGCGGATCTTGAGTACAAATTCCGATAGCCATCAAGCGTCTTCGCGATGGGAATAACTACACTCGAGACGGCCCTTTGCCGCTCGCAAAGCCCCAACCGCCCCAGTCGCATCCTGGATGCTCGCAGAGATGGACCCACGGGCCCGGATGATGAGCGCTTTCGCAAAGGCAATCTTTTCAAAGCCGCACCGCTTTAGAGAGCGGTACGCTGGTCGCTCGTCTAGATGTTGGCTCGATCGGACAGCACGCCCGACCGGCAATGTGGCGGCACCTGGCAGAAAGGTGCCGCCGCTTATACCGCCACGATGACAGGACGAGCGCGGGGTAAACGCTGAGTACACGCGCGGTGAAGGCGCTGAACTCCTTCATGCAATTAGCCTGAAACTTCTCTGTCGATGACCTCTCTCTTTTTGGCTCGACCCAGGTGTTGATTTACCCATATGCGAGGTGCACGAAACGCCATTGATGGAGCTGGTATGCCGGCTTCTCAGAAAAGCGAATGCGGTGGTTTGACATCGCGCTCGGCATAACGCGACAGGCGCAGGTCGTGCAGGTTCATCCCCGGTTTGCCAGTGGCAAGCGAGTTCGCCAAGGTCTTCCCGACGATCGGACCCAGCGCAAAACCGTGACCGCAACCCGGTTGCGATCATCAGACCGTTCGGCGTCGTTGGGGCGTCTAGCACCGGGATACCGTCCGGCAGGACATCTATGCCGCCAGCCCACCGCTCCACGATCTGTACGTTCGCCTGAGAGGGCAGGGCCTTCATCAGACGGGCAAGACAAACGCGGATGTCGGCATCGTTGGCCGGAAGCAGTGCGTCACGAACACCGATAAGATTGCCATTCCTTCGCGTTTCCGACGTCGGCAAGCGTTGCCTGATATCGTCGATGAATGCTCCGTTCAGCTTGAAATTGAACGACCGGTAGTGCTGCAGCAGCGGACCTATGTACCACTCGAGCGCACGCAGGTGGCCTGCGGTGACATCGACGTCCACGCGGGCGTCGTTGGCCAGGTTGAAGCTTCCGTCGCTGCGCTGGCGCCAGCCGATGCCCCCGCCGATACAGGCGACAGCGCTGACCGCCGGCCCCGAAGAGGTCCGAGCAACTGTCCCGCGCACCTGATGCTGCGGCAGAGCGATGCCGAGCGAACGCAACACGCGCCAGCTCGCGGCACCTGCGGTGCACATGATGTAATCGCTTCGGATTTCCCCCTGCTCGGTTCGCGCCGCGGCGATCTTGCCACCGGCCACCTCTATACCGGTCAGGCCGCACCCTTCGATAAACCGTGCCCCGAGCTCGGCAGCTCTGCGGGCAAAGGCCGGCGCGGCCAAACGAGGCTCGGCCTGGCCGTCGCTTGGTGACTTGTTTTGCATTGAAGCCGGGCAACAGGGCGCGCACCTCATCGGGCGACAGAAGACGCGTATCCACGCCGTACTGTCTGGACGTTTTTAGGCAGGCTTCGTAGTGCGCCATTTGCCTGGCATCGTTCCCGACGTAGAGACAGCCTCCCTGCCTCCAACCCAGATCCGTCTGAAGTTCTTCTTCCAGGCCCAGCCACAAGCGGTTGCTGGCGATCGCAAGCGGCATCTCCCATGGATCGCGCCCCTGCTGGCGCACGAAACCCCAGGCGCGGGTCGATTGCTGCCCGGCGATGCGCGACTTGTCGAGAACGACGGCCTTGATACCCTGCCGCGAGATAATAGGCAGCGGCGCAACCCATGATTCCCGCGCCAACGATCACGACAGGCGATTTCCCCCTCTTGGCGGCTTGCAGGCATTCCTGGCGGTGGCGCGAACTTCATCCTTCTGTCAGGCCTCCGAGATCCTTCACATCAGCCAGAGTTCGATCAGCCGGCAGATCCTGCAATTGGAAAATCACTTTCGCAGCACGCTTTTCCTGCGCAGCACACGGCGTGTTGTCTTGACGGATGCCGGGCAACGGCTGCTGCCTTATATCGAGCAACTGGTCGCCTTGTTGATCGAGGCGGATCAGGCCGTAACGCAGCCGCCGCAGACCGTCACACTGCGCGTCCATCCGTCGCCCGCCATCCGTTGGCTGATGCCGCGCCTTCCGGAGTTCTATCGTGAGCATGCGCATGTGCGCGTTGATATCGATACGGCCTGGGCTCGAAGGCCCGACTTCGAAATGGAGGGGATCCACGGGATGATAGAATATGGCGTAGGCCCCTGGCCCGGCCTTACGGAGGACCGTTTGTGGGAAGAGCAGTTGACGCCGGTTTGCCGGCCCGGGCTGGTCGACGACTTCAAAGACAGGAAGAGTTTCGAAGGCCTTGTGCTTCTGCACATGGACCGTAACTACGAGACCTGGGAGCGCTGGGCCGCGCAAACGCAGATGTCCCTCTTGGGTGCGCGACATCTGGTATTTGACACGCTGGATCTTGCCGTTACGGCCGCTCAGCAAGGCTAGGGGCTTGCACTCGCCGACCTCGCGCTTGTCGGTGCCGCTGTCGACGATGGATTGCTGGTGCAGGCCCATCCGGCGCAGCTTGCCGTCGGCATGGGCTACAGTCTCATTGCGCCCAAAACCTCAACCCGGCTGGACGGGTTTGCTCGGCTGCGCAAGTGGCTCAGGCAGCAAGCGGAAGCGACGCGCCACGAGCTGTCGACAAGAGTGAGCCCTTGATGGCAATCGGGCCATTTAGATTGGTTCGGTGGCGCCCGTCCCGGCGCACCTAGCCAAACCTTAGCCTGCGCCAAGCACCTTTCCGGGATTAAGAAGCGCTGCTGCGTCAAGCGCATCCTTGACCCGATGCATCAGAGCCATCTTCACCGGGTTGGACATGGCCGACAGCGAGCCCACTCTTTTGAGACCGATCCCATGCTCGGCGGAGAACGATCCTCCGATCGAAAAAATGTCCCGGTAGAGAACCTCTTCGACAGCTCTTGCCTTGTCACCTGACACTTCGCTAGCCGCCGCGTTGAGGACGATGTGGAGGTTGCCGTCGGCAAGATGGCCAAAGACATACGGATCAAACGAGGCATCAATCGCCTTAAGGCCGGCAACACTGTGATCTAGGTAGGTTTCGACTTCCGAAAGGGGAACTGAGACGTCGTAGGATGGCGCGCCCGGGTGCTTCCGGTAGATAAGGTCTGTGTCTTCGCGCAACCTCCACAAATCGGCCTCCTGCGCGACAGAGGAGGCAATCACGGCCGACGCGTCGGGGTGTTCCTCGATAACGCCTTCGTAGATACGCCCGAGTTCCGAGAGCAGTTCGTCCTCTTCGGCGCCGCTTAGCGAGACCAGGAGATTGACGGGGTGGCCGGCATCGTAGTCCGTGGCGGACCAGCGATGATGGCCTGATGTCAGGCGGAAATAGGCGTTCCAGATTGCTTCCGCGGCGCGGAGATGACCGTACCGCGCGTTTAACCCCCAGCGGACCGTGCCAAGCGCTGCATCCACTGACGGCAGGCCGAAGAGGACCGTGGCGGTCGCCAGAGGCAGGGGTTCAAGCTTCACGGCAATGCGCGTGATGACGCCGAGCGTGCCTTCGGCTCCGACAAAGAGATGTTTCAGATCATAGCCAGCGGCGTTTTTCACCACCCGTGTCAGGTCAGAGTAGACCGAGCCATCTGCGAGCACCACCTCCAGTCCGAGAATGCGGTGCCGCATGACCCCGAACCGAAAGGCTGCAATGCCCCCGGCATTCGTCGACGCCATGCCTCCGAGGGTTGCCGACCCGCGCGACGGCAAATCAATCCCTGTTTCAAGTCGATGTTCGGCAGCCGCCCCTTGCAGCGCCTGCAATGTCACGCCGGCCTCTACTACGGCAACGCGCTCGACTGGTGAAATATGTAGAATTCGATCGAGACGTGCGGTCGAAAGCACCAGTTCGCCCGGCCTGGATATGGCGCCGCCGACGAGCCCGGTTCGCCCGCCGTGGGTGACGAGCGGAACCCCGTTGGCGCGGCAACATTTGACGACCGCCGCAACCTCGTCGGTTGTACTGGGGAACACGACGGCGCGTGCCCCCAGATTTTCTGGCGCGACTCCGTGGTCGATCGTCGAGATGGCGTCTCCGTCCTTGAAGTTTCCGTCACCGACAATTTTGCGAATTTTGGCCTTGAACTCGGGCTTTAGGCAATCCATACGATGCGACCTGCTAATGGATGTCGGAAGATGTTGAGATGCTTGCGGCAGAGCGTTCAGGTTGACTTGAGCGCACCACTCTTCTTCGCGGTCCAGGTGGCGATGACATCCATCAGAACGGGATTGAGGCAGTCGTAAGGCTCGATGTCCAGTTCGCGTAACCGGGCGCGCATGCCGTCCATTCCAGCAGGGTCATAGCCACTCTCGATGATGGAAGAGACGAAGGCGGCAAAGCCCGGCTTTGCCCAGCCCGTTTCCTGGAAGCGTTCAGGATGAACGAAGGAAAGCCCCGTGAAGGCGTGGTCGCGCTCGACAGGGCCGTACATGTGCACGCCGCAGTCCTTGCAGGCGTGGCGCAGAATAAGCGCGGCGGGGTCCACGACGGCGAGCTTGTCGCCATTTTCGAGCACCTCGACGTTGGCGGTCGGTGCCACGGCGACGACTGAGAAGACAGCTCCGTCGGGCTTCCAGCATTTGGTGCAGCCGCAGGCGTGGTTGTGAGCGATGTCACCCTTGACACGGACCTTCACCGGATTGTTCGTGCAGTTGCAGACGAGCGTACCGCCTGAAAAGGCCGCGTCCGTCGCCTTGAACCCGCTGTCGACCGATGGATGTATTGCAATGCTCGGCATAGGCTTCTCCTCCTTCATAGCCGGTGCGAGATGCCCGGCCGATCTCAAACACCGTCAATCTCGCGTGCGATCAATGCATTGCCGTCTGAAAGCGATATTGAACTCGCGCTCAGTATACCACCACGCTGCGGATGCTTTCGCCGGAATGCATCAGCTCGAAGCCCTTGTTGATGTCTTCGAGCGGCATCGTGTGGGTGATCATCGGGTCGATCTCGATCTTGCCTTCCATGTACCAGTCGACAATCTTCGGCACGTCGGTGCGGCCGCGCGCGCCGCCGAAGGCGGTGCCCATCCAGCTGCGGCCGGTGACGAGCTGGAACGGCCGGGTGGAGATCTCCTGGCCGGCGCCGGCGACGCCGATGACGACCGACTTGCCCCAGCCGCGATGCGAGGCCTCGAGCGCCTGGCGCATCACCTTGGTGTTGCCGGTGCAGTCGAAGGTGTAGTCGGCGCCGCCGATCTGGTCGGCACCACGCTTGGTCATGTTGACGAGGTAGGGAACGATGTCGTCGCCGACCTCCTTCGGATTGACGAAGTGGGTCATGCCGAAGCGTTCGCCCCAGGCCTTCTTGTCGTTGTTGAGGTCGACGCCGATGATCATGTCGGCGCCGGCAAGACGCAGGCCCTGGATGACGTTGAGGCCGATGCCGCCGAGACCGAAGACGATCGCGGTCGCGCCCATCTCGACCTTGGCCGTGTTGATGACCGCACCGATGCCGGTGGTGACGCCGCAGCCGATGTAGCAGATCTTGTCGAACGGCGCGTCCGGGTTGACCTTGGCAACGGCGATCTCCGGCAGCACCGTGTAGTTGGCGAAGGTCGAGCAGCCCATGTAGTGATGGATCTTGTCCTTGCCGATCGAGAAGCGCGAGGTGCCGTCGGGCATCAGGCCCTGGCCCTGGGTCGAGCGGATCGCGGTGCAGAGATTGGTCTTGCGCGACAGGCACGACGGGCAGGAGCGGCACTCGGGCGTGTAGAGCGGAATGACGTGATCGCCCTTCTTCACCGAGGTGACGCCCGGGCCGACGTCGACGACGATGCCGGCGCCCTCATGGCCGAGGATGGCCGGGAACAGGCCTTCCGGATCGGCGCC
>NZ_JBQENZ010000038.1:0-61778 GCF_052044935.1 Ensifer sp. 22460 | reverse complement strand
GGGCTGGTGCAGCGCCGGCACGGCCGCGCGCGCCCGTCACTGACCGTGGCAACCGCGAAACTCCTTCAAATTTTTTCCTGCGAATCCGCCTTCGACGATCGACATTCCCAGCCGGTTCCGCCATTCGCGGGCGCTTGGAGCCGTACTGGGGCTCACGCCGGTGCTCAACCAGTCCGGCGAGAGCAAACGGATCGGTCATGTCTCCCTTTGCGGAGATGTCATGCTGCGCGCGCTTCTGTATGAGGCAGCGCAGTCGATGCTGACGCGGCTGGTGAAAAGGTGCTGGCTCAAAGCATGGGCAATGAGCATCGCCCGACGGCATGGCAGCCTCGAGCGTTTGAAAAGGGGGAGAGATGCGAGAAAGCAATCTGAAACTGATCAGGCTGCCATTTGAGGCCGCCGGCATCCTGTTCCAGAACGAGGGCGACTGCTCAGCGGCGGACTGAGCATTCGTTTCCGCTCCCCCATCCGTCGCCGCCGGCTCACAAAATTAACGTCGCTCGGGTCCGGAATCCTCAGCAGGAGAAGATCCGCTTCCAGTCGATACATTATGCGATCGTAGACGCACGAAACCGGAACAAGCAGTGTACAGGCGGCGCCGTCGAGACAGTTTCATCACTGGCATTGCCGTGTAGCCGCCGGTCCTTATCGCCATGGCGTCCCGGAGGCTGACGCTTTCCGGTAAAGGCACCAGCCAGTCTCCACTCACACGCGCCCTGGCCGCCAGTCCACCCCACAATGCCGTTCCCCAACGCCCCAGCCGCTCAGACAACCCGATCACCCGGCTCAAAGGCGGAATTGGAACTTTCGGCAACGACGCCCTCAAAATCGATCCCAGGCACCATCGGGAAACTGCGACCACCGGCGAGGNGCAAGAGCGTCCTCCTGCCCGCTGTCGGACTTCTCGATCAGGACGGCGTCAAACATCTGAGCTTCCCATTCTTGCCTACGCGACTTTCTTTGCGTTGGGCGTAGAGCAGGCCACTTGCGAATTGACCATGGCGTCAACCGCTTGGGGCAGCGTCAGCACACCTATGGCCTGACCGGCGGCATCGACAACGGCGATCTCGTTTTCCCCGGCCAGCGTCATCGCTCTTGCGGCTTCCTCCAACTTCGCGCCGGCCGGCACCGAGATCTTTAACTCACGGGCCGAAGCATTCAGCGCGGTGGCAACCGTCTCAACATTGATGACGCGGGAACGGTTCACCTCCCGAACAAAGTTGGCGATGTAATCGTCGGCAGGGTTCATCACGATGTCCTGCCCGGTGCCCTGCTGTACGACTTCTCCATCCCGCAAAATCGCAATGCGATCTCCAAGCCTGAGCGCCTCGTCAAGATCATGGGTGATGAATACGATCGTCTTCTTGATCTCCTTCTGTAGATCGAGGAGTACGGTCTGCATGTCGACGCGAATGAGCGGGTCCAGCGCAGAAAACGCCTCGTCCATCAGCAGGATCGGCGCATCGTTCGCCAGCGCACGAGCAAGACCGACACGCTGTTGCATACCGCCCGACAACTGATTGGGATATTTGCTCTCGAAACCCTTGAGTCCGACACGTTCGATCCACCGCATGGCGCAGTCGACCTGCCGGTTACGAGGTGCCCCTTGTATCTCCAGGCCATAGAGGGTGTTTTCGAGAACGGTGCGGTGCGGAAGGAGCGCAAACTTCTGGAACACCATAGCGGTCTGATGCCGACGGAACTCACACAACTGCGGTTGATGTGGCGGATAAGAGTGGACTTTCCCGATCCAGAAAGGCCCATGATCACCTGAATGCCGCCAGCCGGCATCGAGATGTTGATGTCTCTCAGACCGAGGACATGGCCATGTTTTGCGTTCAATTCCGTCTTCGTGACACCTTGCTCGACAAGCTTGACGCAATCCGCACCATTTGGACCGAATATTTTGTAGAGCTTTTTGATTTCGATGCCGAAGCCACCAATTTTTTTGTTACCCATGAACCACCTCCCGGTGCTTTTGAAGGCGCGCGCCGAAAGCTTGGCTGACGCGGTCGAAGATGATGGCGATGCCGACGATGGCGAGACCGTTGAAAATGCCGAGCGTGAAATACTGGTTGGAAATCGCCTTCAGCACCGGCTGGCCGAGACCCTGCACGCCGATCATCGAGGCGATGACCACCATGGCGAGCGCCATCATGATCGTCTGGTTAATGCCGGCCATGATGGTGGGGAGCGCAAGCGGCATCTGCACGTTCTTCAGCTTCTGCCAGTTAGAGGACCCGAAGGCATCGGCGGCTTCGAGTACATCCTTGTCAACGAGGCGGATACCGAGATTTGTGAGACGGATCATCGGCGGGATGGCGTAGATAACGACAGCGATCAACCCCGGAACCTTGCCGATGCCGAGCAGCATGACGACAGGAATGAGATAGACGAAGCTCGGCATGGTCTGCATGACGTCGAGGACCGGATTGATCGCGTTCTGCACCCGATCAGAGCGTGACATGGCGATACCGATGGGAATACCGACTACGATCGACAGGACCGTGCAGACAAAGATCATCGAGACCGTCTTCATCGTGTCGTCCCACATGTCGAAGTAGCCGATCAGCAGGAGCGTGACGACCGTGCCAGCGACGATCTTCCAGTTCCGGCTGGCGAACCAGGCGACAGCAGCTATCAGTAGGATGATCGGCCAGGGCTTCGTCATGAAACGCTCGGACCAGATCAGAAAGTGCTGTAGCGGCTCAAAAATCGCTTCAAGACCGTCGCCATAGGCACGAGTGAAACCGCGAAACCCCTCGTCGATCGCCTTCTTGAGATCGCGCAAAGACGCATCATCCATGTGCGGAAAGCTGAATAGCCAATCCAAAGTTTATCCTCCTCGATAACGGTAAGCGTATCCTTCGACGTGCGTATTCGTTGCCGGCGCGGCATGTTTCACCGAGGCGCGCTAGCAACGTCTTAAACGGGATCAGAGCGCCGCCTTGATCTTTTCGGCGGCTTCTGGCGTCACCCATTCCGTCCACATGGCTTCGTTTTCTTCGAGGAAGTGCTTGGCACCGTCGTCGCCGCTCGCCTGGTTGTCGGTCATCCAGGCCATCAGCTTGTTGACCGTATCGTTGCTCCAGGCGCGCTTGTTGAGGTAGCCCATGACTTCCTCGCCGGCGCGCTCGGAGAACGCCTTGGTGACGAGCGTCTGGACCGTATCCTCCGGCCAGTCGTTTTTCTTCGGGTCCGGGCAATCCGCGACGGTGTTGCAGCGCTTCCACTCGGCCGCATCATGGGGCACGCCATGCTCGACCTTCACCATCTCGTACTTGCCGAGAAGCGCGGTCGGAGCCCAGTAGTAGCCGACCCATCCTTCCTTGCGCTCGTAGGCCTTGGCGATTGAGCCGTCGAGGCCGGCGGCCGAACCCGTATCGACCAGCGTGAAGTTCGCCGCATCGCCGCCATAGGCCTTGTAGAGCTGGCTGGTCACGACCGTGCCACCCCAGCCCTGTGGGCCATTGTGGATCGCACCTTTCGATTTGTCTTCGGGGTCCGGGAACAGTTCCGGATGCTTGAGGACATCATCGATTGTCTTGATGTCCGGATGAGCGTCGGCGAGGTATTTCCGGCATTAGGTAGCAAAAACCACCAGACCTGAAATGGCATCCCGACTACCCTGGTTCCGGTGAAAACGGAGCCTCGAATGAGTGTAGCGTACGAGTTGAAGCAGAAGCGGGCCGCCTTAGTTGAAAGGTTGCAACAGATTGCAACGGAGCAAACCGAGATTCAGGGACTGATGAGAGCGCTGGACCGCGTCATCCTGAGCTACGAGCCCGACTACCAGGCATCCGCGCTGACGAGACCTGAACAGGGTAACCGCTCTCGAAAGGCAAAGCCGTCGTCATCCGAGGTGAAAGCGGCGATGGGCGGCGTAAACAAGCGCCAAGCCGTCTTGGAGGTCCTGCGCGAAGCAGGAGAACCGATTTCGGTGACCGACTGCGCAGCGAAGTTCGCCTCCAAGCTCGGCATCCCAAGCGAGCCAGCCAATCTCTCAGACATCGCACACCGCCTGTCGGCGGTCCTTACCCAACTGACGACTGCGGGACGCGTTCGGCAGTCCGGCCATTTCGACGGCCGTCAGGTTCTGTGGGAGGTCGCCGCTTAGCCTTCCCAGATCAGGTCCGGCGGTTTGTTGCCCTGCCAGTACCCACACAGATAGCGTGAGGTCGGGCGAGACAGTGCCTTGCCCAGCACCTGGAACGTATGGCCTCGATTGCTCACCTGTCGGCAGTCCTCGCGCCACGCGAGCTCGGCCACGTACCAGTCGAAGTATTTCAACGAAAACCGATGGTGGATGCCGACATAGGCCCGTTGAACCCGCGAGAAGAAGCTCTCGACCTGGTTGGTGTTCGTGCCGTCGTCGGTCTGATAGGCCTTTGAGTGGTTGACGCGCTCCAGCTTGTTCAGGCCAGCCAGGTCGTTATAACTGCCATGCTCGTCAGCGAAGACCGTCGCATCCCGCGACACGTGATCTCGAACGGCCGCCCAGGCTGCGTTGCTGTCTTCGTCTCGGATGATCCGGGTGAACGTCTGCCCTCCCAGTCCGCGCTGGCGGATCGCAAGAGCGCACAGACGCTTCATGTTCTGGTATTTCTTGAGGCGACGATCGATGCGATCCTCGGCCTTGTTTTCAGGACGGATGTGGCCGCCAGCGTACTTGCCGTCAATCTCGACCTCGCCATCGAGCACCATCTCCTCCCTGCGCCATGCGATGGCCTCGCGCAGCTTCATCAGTAGGACCCAGGCGGTCTTGTATTGCACGCCGATCTCGCGCGAGAGCTGGAGCGCCGCCTTGCCTTTCACCGAGTTCGCCGAGAACCAGATGGCGATGAGCATCTTCTTGAAGCTCAGCTTGCGTGCATGGAAGACGGTGCCTGAGGTGACGCTGAATACGGCCTTGCAGGTCTTCTCAGTGCATTTGAAGCGGTCGCGGCTCATCGTGTGGCAGCGCAACGTTCCGCACTTGGGGCAGTAAGGCTCGCCTTCCGTCTCGTGCCAGCGCAGGCGCTTAAACCAGTTGTAGGCAGTCGTATCCCGCATCTTGGCGAGATCGAGCACCGTCAGCGTTCGGCACTCTGGCGACAGCAGGAAATGCTGGCCCTTGGGCGTGTCTTCGGGGTTCGCCATGGCTCAACCCCTCCGCGATCCGGAGTAAGGTCGGGCGTATTTCCAAGCCCCCGCCCATGGCACTGACGGCCAACACCGAAGCGTAGCTGCGGTGGGCAATGGCGGCGGTAGCGATGGCGATGAGCGTCATGTTCAGGCTCCAGAGGTCGACAGCAGGCACAGCGGATCGGCGACCGAAGGCCGCGGGGAGATCAGAGCTGTATGCGTATCATCCTGAACATGACCCAGGTTCTTACCTGGATTTCCCGTGGGAGTCGATCGGAGGAGTTCTAAATGGTTAATTGTCGAAGGCCGACAGAGGCTGCGCGGAAACGTAATCAATGTCGATCTTCCAAGCTACCGGCGCTACCTCGGCGTTCCGCTAACGATCCGCACCCGTGCGAACCGAAACTTGACCTTCACCTTTGCCGCCTGGATGGCGTCGTGGAGCCGCCCACTCATGAAGAGCCCGCTTTCAAGCTTGCGCTCGTGCCAGAGGTCAGCCCCCTCGAAAGCCGCCGCTGTCAACGCAACATCGCCGTCCTCGAGATCATACGTTGCCCACAGGTCGTAACCGTCCCGCTCCACCGTCCGGCGGGGAAATAACCTGCTGCGGGTTTCGCTCGGCACGAAGCTGTCTTTCACCGCGCCAAAATTGAGCAGGTAGAAAGGACCCGGAAGCCGGGTCGTCTTGTCGGCCTCAAAAATGGGAAATTCAAGCAATCCTCCCTTGCCGAGGTCGAACTCTTTCAACACGTCGGCAAGGCTCCCCTTCACCGCATAGAAGGGACCGGCACAGAACAGATCGCCCACCCGCTTCCAGTTGTTTTCGGCAAATACATACATAGCCTCGGGAAAATCCGTCCGCTCGAGTGTCTCGCCGCGATTATGACGCAAGTGCGCCTCAAGCACGTTCTGCGGCTTAACACCGAGCTGAAAGGTCGGAGGTGCCCAATCCTCGCCATAGAACTTTTCGCGGATGCCTTGCCTGTTGCCGATCGAGTAATCGCTCATCACGCTGCTGACCCAGACGGTATCGGACATGCGCGCTCCCATTCCGTGCCGCGAAGCACTTCCGTGACAGAATCGTCGGAATTCTGCACTGAAAGGTTGAAGGAAGAGTTAGTCAGGCAACCCGTTATTGTTCGCAACTCCCGCCGAAACCATGGCATTGTCGGTCGCCATGTCTCCCTTTGGCGCTTTCCGCACGAAGCACGATGACGGCCCACACGCAACGCTGCCACTAGCGCCATCAAGGTCAGCGGCATTACCGGAAGTTTGGCTGGAATTTCTGTTCTAATTCAGATGCGTAAGCCGTTTTTGGTGGTCTTTGCTACCTAATGCCGGGTATTTCGGCATCCACCAGCCCTGCACCGCGCCATCGGTCAGCACGGTCGATGCGACCACCAGCTTTCCGTTCTTAACGCCGGCGCTGACGATATCGGGCAGAAGATCGACCCATCCTTCCGGCGCGATGTCTGGTTGGCCCTTCTCGGTCATCGACGTGATCGTCGGGACCGTATCGCCCTGTATGATTTCGGCGTTGCAACCGTAACCTTCGTTCAGGATGAATTTGTCCAGGCTGGCGAGCACTTCGGCGCTCTGCCAGTTCATGCTGGCGATCGTGACGTCACCGCAATCCGCAGCCTGCGCAGCATTGCCGAAGGTCAACATGGCTGCTGCAAGGCATGTCGAGGCAAAAAGTTCTTTCATGGCACTTCCTCCCTATGGGCGATGTTGAAGTTTAAGCCCGTCGACGCCACCGCGTACCTCAGCGGGCCGCCGGCGGCTCCGGTATCCTCCTCAGAACCCGAAGCCGCCGTTTCCTGCTAGCTTGGCAGATACTCCGCACTCCAGGTTTCGCTGATCGTGCCGGAGGCGATCAGCCGGTCGATCTCGGCGTCGGTGTAGTTCAGGGACCGGAGAACGGCGCGCGTGGAGGCTCCGTACTTCTCCGCCGGGGCGATGGCCGTGACCTTGCCAACAGCCGGACGGATGGCGAAGGGATCGAGCTGTGTGACTGTGTGCCCGCTCGGATGGTTCGGGAAGATCGAGAAGGAATAGCTGCCTCGGTCGATCCCCGGCGTACCGTCGGCAATGCGGGCACTGCGGCTGCGGATCGTTTCGATGTTCTTGCAAAGCGACACGCCGATATCGGCTTCCCGCAGCCGCTGCTGCCAGGTTTCCGCGGGTGCGGTCATAAAGGCCTCCGCGAGATAGGCCTCGCGATCGGATGCCGCCATCCCGACAATGCCCCCCAGACCTTCAACCTTGCCGAAGCGCGGAAGGTCGGCTTCCGAGGCGCACAAAAGAAGGTGATCTCCGGATGCCGTTTCGTAGAGCCGCGACAGGGCATGATATCCCTTGGTCTCGCGGCCGGACGGCTCATCGAAGGGGCCACGCCCGGCATAATCGTAGCAGAACGGTATCTGTGCGAGGCCGGTTAGCGCCGACAGCGAGGTGCGCGGGCGGCCGACGATCCCGGTTCGGGATTTCTGGTAGAGGGCCGCGGCAATGCCGAGCGCCGCGCCGAAGCCACACATGACATCGATGGTGCCGACATGGGCGTGTTCCTCCGGCGTTTCCATCGAGCCGCCGAAGCGCAGCATGATGCCAGTTGCCGATTGCACGAGATCGTCATAGCCGAGATAGTCGGTGCGCGGGCCGGTGCGCGGGCCGCCGAAGCAATCGAGCTGGCAGAAGATCGCTTGGCGGTTGAGCGCCCTCAGGCTTTCGGCATCGAGCCCCATCGCCTTGACCTGACGGTCGGTGGCATTCCAGACGACGACATCGACGGAGCGCACCAGTTCTTCGAAGACGACGCGGCCATCGGGCGAACCTATGTTCAGCAACACGGACTGCTTTCCGCGCATGTGCGACATGCCGAAGATCACGGTGTTCCAGCAGTCATAAAGCGGCTTGGCCGGGTCGATCTTGATCACCTCCGCACCGAAGCGGGCAAGATAGGCGACCGAATGTGGACCGGCGATCACGTTGCAGAGATCGAGAACTTTTACGCCGTCCAGCCAGCCGCCGGGGGCGTCGGCCGTCGGCGCCGGCAAGGACGGCCGCTCTATACCGGAAAGCATCGCCAGCGCGTCCTTAAAGGTCCCCCAACGCCGCGGGTGCGGCGTTAACATGGCTTCCGCGCTCTCTTGCAGCCACGCCATCGGCCCCGGCTGGATCATGCGGCCGAGGGTCGGATCGTCCACCTCGATCATGAGGCCGGCAGCCTTGGCGTGATCGTCGGCGATCCATTCCTTTAGCCAGCGCTGTGGCGCACCCGGAAACAGCCCTTCCCCGAAGACGCGTTCCCATTCGGCCGCCGTCTTCCTCAGGAAGACCTCCTTCATGCGGGCCGCGATCTTGTCGGCCCAGAATTTCGGGAGCGGATAGACGCCAAGCGAAACGTCCGACGACCACTGCGAGACCGGAAGATAGGTGTCTTCCTCCTCGCGCAGTCCCTCGGAAACCAGCTCATCGTAGAGGCCGTCGGGGCGGTCTGTGTGAAGGCAGTGGTTCGCCGAGACATGGTTTTGAGGGAGGCCTGCGTTACGACAACGCGTTGCCCGATAGCGCTTGTCTACCGTGAAAGACGCAAATTGCCCGTGCGACGCCAGCAAAAAGAGAAGCCATTGCGAGGTTTATCGCTTCAGTCGGCCTTGGTCGGTCGGGGGCTTAGCCCAGTTGAGAAAGCCGAGCGCAATTGTTTGCAAAAGGCCAGTTCGCAGGATCGCGGCAGCTATTCAGCTAGCCGCGAGTTCGTTTTTGCGCCGATTAAGCCGAGAAGCGACGCACCGTATATGCGACGCACCAACACCACAGCAACCACCGATGATCGAGGCTCCGCTCTCCGCCCAAACGCAGGCAAAGCTCGAATATCGCTCAGCTGAGAGATCATCTCGAACGGAATGCAACGTTTCGTTTGCCGCTCCCTCTTCATCGGAAGCGAATGCATTCGCATAAACACCTATATCAAGGGAAACGCCCAAATCGCCAAAGATCCCCGAGGCCTCCTCGACCGCTGCCTGCATAACTTCGGGACGGCTGCAATTGAAGAGGAGTGCCTGAGCTCCCGACCCAGCAACCCATCGCGCAGCATCGGCCACGCTTTCCCCGGAACGCAGGGCTGCCGGGTTTGGTTCTGTGCCTGGCCCGTCGTCAAGCGTGAAGGAAATCCAGAACGGTTTACCGGTGCTCGCTATCGCCTGCTGCACTGCCTCGGCTTCGGCCATGAGGCTCAGGGTTTCACCTAGCCACAGATCAACGTAGGGCGCGAGTTCTTCCACCAATAGGCCAAGATAGTCCTGCACCCGCTCCGGTCTGAAGAGTTGCGGTTCGTATGAACCGAAGATCGGCGGCAGAGATCCGGCGACGAGCACTTTGCGATCTCCAGCACTATCGGCTGCTATACGCGCAAGACTTCCAGCAAGAGCAATCAGCCTGCGGCCCTCGGCCCGAAATCTCTCCTCGCCGATATGAAACGGCACCAATGCGTAACTGTTGGTGGTGATGACATCGGCGCCCGCGGCGATGAACTCCTCATGCACGCGCCTGACGACCTCCGGAGCCTCCATCAGCGCCAGCGCCGACCATTCCGGCTGCCTGAGGTCCGCTCCAAGCCGGACAAGTTCACGGCTCAAGCCGCCGTCGAGAATTCTAATGGGTTTCATGGCTTATACCTTTTTTGCCCGGCTCATCGCTTGATCATCGAAGACAATGCGAACGCTGTGAGGGTGTCTCGAACGCCCGGAAGTGCTGATATTTCCTGCCAGATTTCGCGAATGCGGTCGGTGGCGTTCGCCTCGACTCGCACGACGAGGTCGAACTCGCCGCTCATGACGTCGCAGGACACCACCTCTGGCAGTCGCTTGAGCGCGTGGATGACGTCACCGCCCCGCATGCGGTCGTGGCGATACACGAACATCATCGCGGTGACGGCTGCACTGGGCGGCCTCCCCTCGCCAGCGACGATCGTGTATCCCTGAATAAGGCCATCGCGCTCCAGCCGCTCAATCCGCTGGCGCACGGCGTTGCGCGAGAGATTGACGACCTCCGCCAACTCGGCGTGTGGGATTCGGGCATTTCTGGTCAGCTCGGTTAGAATGCGCTCATCCGATCGGTCGAGAATACGCTTCATGGCTGCATCTCCTCGATACATGCCTTGGCGGAGCGCAAGGTCCTGAGTGTGGCCGCTTCGAGATCCGTAAGCCTGCGATCTTGTGCAAGTTCGGTAGCAGCGGCCGCCATCACGAACGCCGGTAGGGCTTGCCGTTCTGGTTCGCTCAAGCGACGGATCGCTTCATATCCAGCAAGTAAGGGCTGGACGAGCCTTTTCTCCAGAGTTCCGTCAGCCCGCGCCGTCCAACGCATCAAAACCTGACCGAGTTCGGCGATCAGAATGTCGTCGTGGCGTAAGCGGAAATTAATGACACCACTTACCGCTCCGTCGAGGAAGAAGACATTGTCCCGGTTGAGGGCTCCGTGCACCGGACCTTTCGGGAGGCCTGAGCGCCCTTCGTCAAAGGAACGCCTCAGGGTCTGGTGGATGCGCGCGACGCAGCCCCCTAGCGCCCGGCTCTTCTCAGGGGTGATCTCATTCGGTCGCGCCCCCGGCACGAAGCCGACAACCGCAACGAGCTTTCCCGACACGGTGACCGTCGCTGCGCCCGCATCGGTTCGGAACGTCGTCGGACAGGGTACGCCTGCGGCAGAAAGGGTTTCCATCGTGCGAAAAGCACGCTCGAGATCGAAGGGATCGGCGCCGCTTTCGAACAAAGTGACAATGAAGTCGCCGCGCTCTGAGCGGAAGAGAAAGGTCGTCTCGGCATCGCCGTCGGCAATGCCGATGACCGAGGTCAGACGTCCCAAGCGGTAAACCATGGCGACTTGGCTACAGTCGGTCTCCGACAGATCCGTGAAAACAGCCATTCTTCCGCTCCCTTCAGTGTTGCCCCGGTTCAAAGATCTCGAGAGCTTTCACGCCAAAAATCGCGTCGATCTGGGCTGCAGACAGGTCGCTCTCGCGCTCGACCACCTCGCGCAGCGATATCCGTTCCGCAAGGGCTGTACGGGCAAGGGATGCGGCCTTGGCATATCCGACCAATGGATTGAGGGCTGCCGCATGGACAAGCGAAGAGTCGTGAAGCGACCGGCAACGCTCTGCATCGGCTTCGATCCCTTCAATGCATCGGATACGCAGCGCCTCCATGCCTCTCGTCAGAAGCCGAATGGATTGGAGGATGTTGAGCACGATGACCGGCTCCATCGCGTTCAGCTGGAGTTGCCCGGCACTGGCTGCAAGTGTGACCACCAGGTCATTGCCGATCACCTGGAAGCCGATCTGGTTCAGCATTTCGGGGATCACCGGATTAACCTTGCCCGGCATGATCGACGAGCCGGCCTGCATGGCTGGAAGCCGGATTTCGCCGAAACCAGCGCGCGGGCCGCTCGACAGGAGGCGTAGGTCGTTGCAGATCTTCGAAAGCTTCACCGACATGCGCTTGAGCGCGCCCGAGATCGAAACGAAGGCGCCGGTATCGGACGTCGCCTCGACGAGGTTGCGCGCGGGTCGAAGGGTAACGCCAGAGATGCGAGATAGATGTGCGCAGGCGGCCACGGAGAACTCGGCGGGCGCGTTGACGCCGGTACCGATCGCAGTGCCACCCAGATTGACTTCGCGCATTAGCTCGGCGGCGCCGAGATAGTGTGCGACGTCTTCCTCCAGCGTCTCTGCGAAGGCTTCAAACTCCTGCCCAAGGAACATCGGGACGGCATCCTGGAGCTGCGTCCTGCCAACCTTCAGGATGTCTGCGAAGGTCTCCCCCTTGCATCGAAACGAGGCGACCAATGCCGAAAGAGCCGAGATCAATTTCTCACCTTCCCGCAGCACGGTCAGCCGAATCGCGGTCGGGTAAACGTCGTTGGTCGACTGGGAGAGATTCACGTGATCATTTGGGTTGATCGCATCGTAGCTGCCTGGCAGGCGCCCCAGGTCCTGCAACGCAAGATTGGCGACTACCTCGTTGACGTTCATGTTGGTCGAGGTCCCCGCCCCACCCTGCATCATGTCGACCGGAAAATGCGGCGCGAGGATTTCGCCGACAATCAGCCTGCTGGAGGCCCGTTCAATCGCCTGTGCGACGGAAGGAGAGAGAAGCCCCAGTTCAAGATTGGTTGTGGCGGCAGCCTGCTTCACCATTCCCAAGGATTGCACGAACTCAGGAAAATCCTGGAGCCTGATCCCGGAGACGTCGAAGTTCTCCGTTGCACGCAGTGTATGAATACCGATCAGGGCGTCTGCCGGAAGCGCCCGGGGTCCGAGTAGATCAGTTTCGACGCGTGGCTTTGACATGATTTCCTCCGCAGTCCGGGTCAGGCGGTAATAGCTTGGTCGAGGTCGGCAATAAGATCGTCGGTCGCTTCCAGACCGACCGATAGCCGGAACACTCCATCCCCTGCAAAGCGCCGGTAATCAGCAAGCTGCTCCCCTGTGAGCCCGTAGGTCGACTTCATCATCTCCTGCGTGTCGAGCAACACTACGATCGAGCGCTGATGGCCGAGCGAGAAGGCATAATGGGCAACCTTGAGACGCTCCGCGAGTTTCTGGGCCATCGTCGCGGGATCTTTCACCTGGAAGGTCACTACACCACCGAACAGATCCATCTGGCGCTTTGCCAAGTCATGTTGCGGGTGGGAGGTCAGGCCGGGATAGGCCACAGCCGCCACAGCCGGATGGCCTTGCAGGAACGTCGCGATCTTCGCCGCGGAGTCTGAGATCGCTCGCATGCGGGGAAACAGCGTGTCGATGCCACGCATGATGAGCCAGGCATTCATGGCCGGCATCGATGCGCCGAGATATACGCCGGCGCGTGAGCGAATTCTCTCCACCAAGTCCTTGCGTCCGCAAACGACCCCGCCCAACGCATCACCGTGCCCGTTGATAAACTTTGTCAGGGAATGGATGACGAGATCAGCTCCGAGTGCCAGCGGCTGCGTGGCCACGGGAGTGGCCAGCGTTGAATCGACCGACATCAGAGCACCGTGCTTTCGCGCAAGGCCGGCGATGACGGCAAGATCGGTCAGGCGTAGGATCGGATTGCACGGACTTTCGCAATGGACGAGCCTGGTATTGGGCTGGAGGGCGGCGGCAACGTCCTCCGGGCGCGACATGTTCACCGGCGTCACCTCAATCCCATAGTCGGGCAATATGCGCCGGGCGAGTTCGTTGGCACCGGCATAGCAAACGTCGCTAACAATCAGGTGGTCGCCCTTCTTCAAGAAGGTGAGGAACGTAGCACCGATTGCAGCAACGCCCGTAGCCGTGGCCATTGCATCGTCGGCAGCTTCAAGTGCGGCGAGGCGCTGCTCCAGTTGCCGCACTGTCGGATTGGTCCAACGCGCATAGAGGAACGGCAGAGCCGTCAGATCGTCGATGCCGTCGGCGGAAAAAGCGCCGTCGCCCGGTACCAACACATTGTTGACGGACATGGAGAGGTTCGGGGCGATCGCCTTCGTCGAGGGATCGATGACGAGCCCGCCGCTCAGAGCGAGGGTTTCGCGACTGAGACCCATCGTTGCGCCGGGCATGCGCATCTTCGCGTCTGGCTCGCGCTCCAAACAGGCTGGGTGTCTCGTTGCCATCTCAGTATCCTCCTGGGCACTCAGTCCCTGACTAGGGAAGGTGGCGTCGTTTCGCCGCGCATCCCGGTGCTGCGTAAAACGGTCTAGTCGCGAGATCGGCGGATCAGACCAAAAGACCGGCGTGCCGCAGGGCATGATCGATTTCCGCCTCCACAGCGGGGGTCACCGTCACGAGGGGCATGCGTACCTCCCGGGGCAGGCGACCCTGACGCCAGAGGGCGTATTTTGGTCCCGCCGGGTTGGTTTCCAGGAAAAGCGCGCGGTGCAGCGGCATCAGGCGATCCTGAATTTCGAGCGCGCGACGGAAATCACCCGCAAGGCATGCGGACTGGAACTCCGCACAAAGTCGCGGTGCGACGTTAGCGGTCACGGATATGCAACCATGGCCACCATGCGCCATGTAGCCAATGGCAGTGCCGTCCTCGCCGGACAACAAATTGAAATCGCGACCGCAGGCCATCCGTTCCAGAGACGGACGCAGCAAATTGGCGGTAGCATCCTTGACGCCGATCACGTTGCGGCAATCCCGTGCCAGACGGGCAAGGGTGTCCACGGCGACGTCGATGACGCTGCGCGGTGGTATGTTGTAAACGATCATCGGGATGGAGACCGCGGCATCGATGGCGCGGAAGTGCTGATAAAGCCCTTCCTGCGTCGGCTTGTTATAGTAGGGCGCGACGATAAGCAGCGCATCGGCGCCTGCCGCCTGCGCGTGCCTTGAAAAATCGATCGCTTCCTCAGTGCTGTTGGATCCGGCGCCCGCGATCACCGGAATCCGTCCCCTTGCGATCTCGACAGTCAGTTCAACCAGGCGCTTGTGCTCGGCGTGCGAAAGGGTCGGGCTCTCTCCGGTCGTTCCGCAGGGGACGAGACCGTGGGTGCCTTCGGCAATCTGCCACTCGACGAGCGATCGGAAGGCCTCTTCATCAACCTTCCCGTCTTGAAACGGCGTGACAAGCGCCGTGATCGATCCTTTAAACATCGCGATCTCCGTTTAACTTCGACCGGCGACGTCAGCGCCGTATCGGCACCTGCATCTCGACGATGCGGAAGGCGCGCGTGATGATGAGGGTGAGGCAGACATAAAAGACGGTGACGACGACCAAAGGCTCGTAGACGAGCAGCGTGTCCTGCCTGATCTTGTAGGCGACGGCATAGAGATCCATCACGGTGACGGTGAAGGCGAGTGGCGTCGCCTTCAGCTGGAGCACAACCTCGCCGGTGATTGTCGGCAGCGCGATACGGATCGCCCGCGGCAGCCATATGCGCCGCAAAAGCGTCCATCGCGTCATGCCGAAGGCGCGCCCGGCTTCCAGCTCGCCCTTCGGAACGGCGAGCAGCGCACCGCGCAGTACCTCCGCCTCGTAGGCCGCGTAATTCAGCGTGAAGCTGACGGCCGCGAAGAAGAAGCCCTCGCGCACGATCGGCCAAAGGAAGCTTGAGCGCAGCCCGGGGATCATAGGCAGCAAAGACCCGACGCCATAGTAGAGCAGCCACAATTGGATGAGCAGGGGCGTACCACGCAAGCACGTGCAGTAGGCTTTTGCGCACCATCGCAGCCAACGGAGACCGCTCACCTGCGCAAGCGCAAGGCCGATCGCCAGAACGAAGCCGAAAGTGACCGAAATGAAGAGCAGAAGTATCGTCTGCAACGCACCTGCGGCGATGAGCGGCCAGTAATTGGAGACCCACGAGAAATCCATTGTGCGTCTCCTCAGGCTGCTCTTGCCTGCCCGCGCCGGAAATGGGTCTCCAGGCTAGCGAACACGACATTGGAGGCGACCGTGATCGCCAGATAGATTGCGGCAGCGGCAAGGAAGAACAGGAAATAATGTTTGGTGTTTCCAGCGGCGAGACGTGTCGCAAGCGCCAGTTCCTGGTAGCCGACAACGGCGATCAACGCACTGTCCTTGGTCACCGACATCCAGAGATTGGCCATGCCGGGTATCGCATTCGGCATTAGCGCCGGCAGAACAATTCGGCGGAAGCGCAGCCAGGGTCGCATGCCGAAGGCGCTGGCGGCTTCGACCTGGCCCGCGGGAATGGCAAGGATTGCACCGCGCAGCACCTCGGTCATGTAGGCGCCCTGCACGACCCCGAGCACAACAACGGCGGCGAGGAAGCCGTTGATCTCGATTGGCGGGAAGCCGAGTGCGGAAAGCAGCCTGTTGATGCCATCCGTCCCGGCATAATAGAGGCCAATGATCAGGATCAGTTCCGGGATAGCGCGCACGGCCGTCGTATAAAGATCAAGCAACGTGGCGACGGCACGGCTGCCCTTGAGTTTGCCGGCCGCAGCCGCGAGCCCGATCAATATGCCGACCAGGTACGCTCCGAGCGAAATCATAACGGTCGAGGCCGCGCCCGAAAGCAGTACCCCGCCCCATCCTGGTGGGTTGGGCGAAAGCAGTTCGAAAATGGATAAGCTTGTCTGCATGAGTACAACAGCTCCGCGGCGTGCGAGCAGGATCATTACGGCTCGAACGCTTTGTCGTTGAGAGGGTGCAATCGGCGGAGATAGAGCGGGTCGCCTTGACGTCCGCTACGTCGGCTATTCGCCGTAGGGATCGAAGTTGAAATACTTCTTGGAAATCTCTGCGTATTTTCCGTTAGCTCGAATGGCTGCGATGGCGGCGTTCAACCTGGCGAGCAGCTCGACATCTTCTTTGCGCAATCCGCCGCCGATCCCCTGCCCCAGAACATCCGGGTCATCCTGGACATTACCCTTGTCCTCGCAACAATCCTTGCCAAAATCCGATCCCAGGAATGTCATCAGCGGGATCGAGTCGCCGAACACGTAGTCCACGCGGCCGACTGACAGGTCCTGGAAAGCCTCATCCAGCGTGGCATAAGTCTTCTCGTCGGCCACGCTCGCAAAGTGCTTCTTGTAGTATTCGGTCTGGACCGTGGATACCTGGATGGCAATCGTTTTGCCGGCGACGTCATTGGCGGTGGTACCGCTTATGCCGTCTTGTGCACCGATCAGTTTGCTTGGTGTGTTGTAGTACTTATTGGTGAAGGCGATTGTTTTCTTGCGTTCATCCGTGATCGACATGGAAGACCAGATGACGTCGAATTTCTTTGACTGAAGACCGGGAATAAGCCCATCCCAAGACATGTCAACGACCGAGCAGCTTTCCTTCATTTCGGCACAGATCGCATCCATCAGATCGATTTCCCAGCCGATCCATTTGCCCGACGCGTCCTTGGTAAAGAACGGCGGGTAGGCTTCGTTCATGATGCCAAAGCGCACTTCCGCACTCGCGCCGGCACCCGAGGCGAGAAGAGCTGCTCCGGCAATCAGGTAAATTGCGGTCTTCATGTCAGTTCCCTTTCGTTTTTGATTGGTGCACGCCCACACTCAATGGCGTGACGAGCTCGTGAATTCGCGACACCGGGCGCTGATGGGAGCGCCAAAGATTTGCTCCGGTTTGCCCTCTTCCTCGACGCGGCCTTGATGCAGGAACATCACGTGGCTTGAGACGTCGCGGGCGAACTTCATCTCATGCGTTACGAGCAGCATCGTGCGGCCCTCTTCCGCGAGATCTCGGATGACCTTGAGCACTTCCCCAACCAGTTCGGGATCAAGAGCCGAGGTCGGTTCGTCAAACAGCATCACCGACGGATCCACGCAAAGTGCCCGCGCTATTGATGCGCGCTGCTGCTGGCCACCTGACATGAAGGCGGGGTAGACGTGGCGTTTTTCGTAGAGCCCAACTTTATGCAGCAGCGCTTCAGCTTTCTCGGTCGCCTGCCTGCGGCTCATCCCGAGCACGTGGACTGGCGCTTCGATGACATTCTCAAGGACAGTCATGTGTGCCCAAAGATTGAAGCTCTGGAAAACCATGCCTAGACCGGTCCGGATGCGCTCTATTTGTCGCCAGTTGGCAGGATGTACGCGACCGGCCGGTCCAGCCTTCATTAGAACTTCCTCACCGTTGATGACGAAACGGCCGCTGTCCGGGAGCTCGAGAAAGTTGATGCAGCGAAGGAAAGTGCTCTTGCCGGATCCTGACGACCCGATCAGCGAGATGACATCCCCCTTGCCCGCGGCAAGTGATACGCCTTTCAACACTTCGTGGGTGCCGTAACTCTTGTGTACGTCGTCGACGCGCAGTGCGCCTGAAATGCTTGTTGTCATTGGTTCCCCACTTTTTCGTGGCTTATTTTGTCGCAATTTAGCAATCGCTTGCGCGGCTTTGCCGCGCAATCGTAATGTACCTCGACTGTTTTCCGCGAAAACCCTCAATGAATCGCGGCTTTTCCGCGTCACTGCCCGTTGATGCAGATCACTTTGGGTTGGGTCATGTCCTCGTAGGCAAAGCGCACGCCTTCGCGTCCCATGCTGCCGTGCTTGAAACCTCCGAACGGCATGGCGTCAAACCGATAATCGGAGGAATCGTTGATCATGACTCCACCGGCCTCGATGCCGGCTGCAGCCTCCAGCGCAACGGCGAGGTTGTTGGTGAAGACGCCGGCATGCAGGCTGTAGTCCGGTTCGTTCGCCAGTCGGATCGCGTCCGCAAGCGTCTGAAAGCGCTCGAGGATCGCAACTGGTGCGAAAACCTCCTCCTTCCAGAGACAATTGTCGCGCGGGACGCCTTCAAGCACGGTTGGGTGATAGATGGCGCCTTCGCGGCGATGGCCGCAGAGTAGCTTTGCGCCAGCAGATAGAGCTCTTTCCACGGCCTTTTCGGTGCGTTCGGCCGCAGCGGCGGAAATCATGGGGCCGACATCTGTACCTTCAAGGCGCGGGTCTCCGGCACGAAGGCTGCTGGTGCCAACGACAAATGCCTGGCGGAACTTTTCGTAGCAGGCGGCTTGAACGAGAATGCGTTGCGTGCCGATGCAGTTCTGGCCGGCCGCCCAATAGGCGCCCGAGATGCAGCCATCCACCGCCTTTTGAATGTCGCTGTCCGCCATGACGATTACCGGAGCATTGCCGCCAAGGTCCATGGCGAGCTTCTTCAGACCGGCCGTCCGCGTGATTGCCATGCCGGTCGCAAAACCACCGGTGAACGACACCATGCGGATATCGCGGGCTGAGACAATGGCGCGCCCGAGATCCGCGCCGCCGACAGCGACAGTGACGATTTCTTCCGGCAGGCCCGCTTCAATCAACGTCCCAACCAGCTTGAGAGCGGAAAGCGGCGCGAGCTCCGACGGCTTCAAAAAGACCGAATTGCCGCCCGCGATTGCCGGGCCAAGCTTGTGCGCAACCAGGTTCAACGGATCATTGTAAGGGGTGATGGCAGCAATGATCCCAAGCGGTTCGCGTGTGAACCACCCTTGGCGCGCCTCCGAGCCCGCGTAGGCGTCGAAAGGAATAATCTCGCCGGCGTTGCGCTTGGCTTCCTCCGCAGAGAGCTTCAACGTGTTCACGCAACGCGATGCTTCCTTGCGGGCCTGCGTGATCGTTTTGCCCGCTTCGCAGACGATCGTGCGAGCGAAATCCTCGAGGCGCTCCAAGACGAGCCGCGCTGCTCCTTCCAGAATGGCGGCCCGGCGATGCCTAGGGAGCGCTCGCGACACCGCCGCCCCCCGCTTGGCACGCTCAAGAAGGGTGCCAACGTCATCGGACGTGCTGGCTCTTACGCTTCCGACAACCATGCCGTCATAAGGATTGAAAACGTCGATCACTTCCGTAGTCGGGGCAACTTGAAGCTTGACGTTTGTCATTCCGCGGCCTCCTTGATCGAACCAGCCGACGCTGAGCGGTGGATAGCAATGATATCGGAGAGAAGAGCATAAGCGGTCTCGACCCGGCCAGCTCCCGGACCCGTTACCGTCACTGAACCGAGCATCTCAGTGGTGAAGGATACCGCGTTTATAGCGCCACTCACTCCCGCGAGCGGGTGCTCGAGCGGCAGACGGCGCGGCACGACAGATGCCTCGATGCTACCGTTCTCGAGACGCGCTGCCGAACCGATCAGCTTCCAGCGGTATCCCTCTTTGGCGGCTGTCTCGACGTCCATGGTGGTGAGCGCCGAAATTCCTTCACAAGAGACGTCCGCCGGTTTGAGCACCGCGCCCAGCAGTTCATTCGCCAGGATGACCACCTTCAGCCGCACGTCGTGACCTTCAACATCAGCGGTCGGATCGGCCTCGGCGTAACCAAGCGCCTGCGCCTCTTTAACCGCCTGGGAAAAGCCGAGCCCAGCCTCCATGCGACCGAGGACGAAGTTTGAGGTGCCGTTGAGAATGCCTTCAAATCCACTGAGGCCAGCGCCAGCAAGTGCGTTCTTCGCCAAACGTATGACGGGTGTTCCGCTCATGACGGCACCTTCATACTCGAAATGAGCATGGTTACGACCAGCCAGCGCCTTGAGGTCGGCGGCTGCCAGCGCCACCGGACCCTTATTGGTGGTTACAACATGCTTGCTACTCTCGAGCGCCCAGCGGCAATGGGAAACGGCCGGTTCTCCGTTATGCGGGTTCGTGAATGTGGCCTCGACAACAATGTCAGCAGGCGCCTGCCGGATGACCTTTTCGTTGTCAGCTTCCGCAGACCCACCGGAAAGCCTGGCGAAGCCGCCTTTCTCGAAATTGGTCTCGACGAGCATTCGTGCATCAATGCCGTTTCGCGAGACGACGGAGCCAAGGTTGAGATCGGTCACTGCGACAATGTTGAGCCGGAAGCCGAGTTCCGATTGCCAGAGGTCGTTTCGCTCGGCCACGAGCTGCGCGAGAGCGCGGTTGACTCCACCGAATCCGATAAGAGCTATGTTGTACTGTACCATGTCGGTTCCTCATCCTGGGCGATGAGAAGAGCATGCTGGCCGCCAAACGCAGCAGGAAGGTTCCGAAATGGCCAAAGATCTGGCCGCTTTGACAAGTCTACGCGACAACTGCGCAAATGTGGCAAAAAGCGTGATAGTGCAGAGGCGGCCAAGGACTGCCTAGGATGAGAGAATGGAACCGATTGACGATTTCGACCGCAGGATTTTGAGCATCATTCAGGTTGACTGCCAGATGAAGGCGGAGGCCATCGGCGACTTGGTGGGTTTGTCCGCATCAGCCGTGCAACGTCGCCTGAAACGGATGCGGGACTTAAACATCATTACCGCCGAGATTGCCATCATCGACCGCAAAGTCGCCGGCAACCCCATGACTTTCATCGCCGGAATGGAGATCGAACGCGAGAACTACGACGCCCTGTCGAAGTTTCGCGTCTGGCTTGCCAAACAGGAACATATTCAACAGGTCTACTATGTGACCGGTGCAGTGGACTTGATCGCGATCATCACGGCTCGGGACGTCGGCCAATATGACGAGATCACGGCCAACTTGATGTCAGAAAACCCGCAAATCAAGCGCATTCACACCAATGTCGTGCTAAAAGATATCAAGCTCGGGATGTTCGTGCCGGTCGCAAGCTAGTCCAAGCGCTCCCGCGGCTACAAGGAGACCGCAGAATCGCGACTCGCGGCACCTTCCAGTCGATACATTATGCGATCTTATTGGCCCAAAAAGTGAACATACGCGCAACAAGCCGTCCATGACGCTCGTAAAGTACGGCTCCATTCTGCTCAGGCGGACGTCGCTCACATCTTAAGTGAAATGCATCATGCCAATCGGCAGGGGCAGCTTCCGGCAGTATGCAACACTTCGGCCGGCCTCCTGCCGGCCCGGTGTCGATGCCGCGTCACGCCGCCCTCAGCCCATGCGCTCTGACGCGTAGGAGCCCGGAGATGCAGGAAACACCACGGTCTTGTTGCCGTCGATGAACACACGTCCGTGGATGTGGGCGTGGATCGCACGCGCGAGCACCTGGCTTTCGACGTCGCGCCCGAGACTCACGTAATCCTCGCCGCTCTGCGCATGGGTGACCCGAACGATGTCCTGTTCGATGATCGGCCCCTCGTCCAGATCCGCCGTGACGTAGTGCGACGTCGCGCCGTTAGCTTCACACCCCGCTCGTAGGCCTGCTTGTAGGGATTGGCGCCCTTAAAGCTTGGCAGGAAGGAGTGATGGATGTTGATGATACGGCCGGACATCTTGCGGCACATTTCGTCGGACAGAACCTGCATGTAACGCGCCAGCACGATGAGCTCCGCACCGGAATCCTCCACTATCTGCATCTGAGTTGCCTCGGCCTCCGGCTTGTTCTCCTTGGTGACCTTGATGCAGTGGAACGGGATATCGTGGTTCACGACGACCCGTTGATAGTCCACGTGGTTCGAGATGACCCCGACGATGTCGATCGGCAGCGCGCCGATCCGCCAGCGATAGAGAAGATCGTTCAGGCAGTGGCCAAAGCGGCTCACCATCAGGATGACCTTCTTCTTCTTCTTCTCATCGAAGAACTCGGCGTTCGCCTCGTATTTCTCCGCGATCGGCTTGAAGCCTTCACGAAGCTGCTCAAGGGTGCGCCCCTCTTCCGGCTGGAAGCTGACGCGCATGAAGTAGCGGTCGGTGTCAGCGTCATCGAACTGGGCGCTGTCGGAAATGTTGCAACCATTCTGCGAGAGATAGGTGGCAATGGCTGCCGGCCTCGAGCGTGCAATCCCAGCAGCCGGCGTTTAAACAGACCGGCCGGACTTCGACGCCATGGTCGCGCGCGTCTCGCACGATCTGAGCCGGGGCGTGGAAGCCCATCGGCTGGGCGTTGAGGAGAGCCGCGCACGAGACATCCGGATGCCAACATTTCAGCCAGGAAGAGGCGTATGCAATCAGTGCGAAGGAGGCCGCATGGCTTTGAGGCAAACCGTAGCTTCCGAAGCCTTGGTACAATCAGCGCGAGGTCCGCTGGACATCCGATATTAGCCAGAAAGGGCGCTTGATTTCGACGAGTTGGCGTCGGGGATCGCCGGCTTTCGCTCTGTCGCGAATGATCGCAACCAAATCTGCCTTAACGGTTGCATCCGACAAGAAGTAGCTATGGCCGATGAAGCCACCGCGACCGGAAAACTCGATGAAATCGACCAACCCTCCCATATGAGACCCTGCCCATTTGGACGCCGCCTCGCTCCTGTCCTTGGGGAGCCTGCCGATAGAGAGCTGCCCCAGCCGCAAGGCGCTGCCGAAGAGAAGCGTTGACGCCCTCAGCGCTTCGTCCCTCTGAGACGAATAAACCGTGAGATGCATAGCGCCCTGAGACGGCAACATACCTGCACTTGATTTGCTGCCGAAGGCCAGGTCTGGGTCTGATACCCAGGCGAACAACTTGGAAGAAGCCACATCGAGGTCAATATCGGGAGCGAAAAACACCGCGTTCACGATCTTGTAGCGCTGCCAAAGCGAGGACCCGCTGACATAGGCTTCAATGGCGAGTTGCTGGATCACACTCGCGAGCACATCGGTTCCGCGGCTATGCGCCAAGAGGTGAAGCCGCTCGACACCCTTCGTCTCGGCGATGATGCGAACGGCTTTCTTGAAGTCCGCAACAGCAAACTCGCTCGACTCGCGGTCAATGTTGTAGCCAAAGAACGAGCCGCCGGAGCCCCCGGCAGGCCATGTCAGAACAATGCAGACAAATTGGTTTTGCAGCGATCTGCAAATCTCGCCGGTGGCGAGCACGGCGTCGTCGAAGCTGTTGTTGTATCCGTGAATAAAGACGACGACTTCCTTACGTCTGGCTGTTGCGAGACGCCGAGCGACTTCGGCCTGCAGCGATGCGACAGCCTGTTCATGGGCCGCGACTGCCTCCGGTGTTCGGCGTAGCCCGTTAGCCGTCGCCACGACGCCGTAAGGTGTTGCCGGAAACCGTCCGGTCTCGGAAACTGCGCCGACACGCAGCTCACTTTTGCTGGTAGGAGAGTTACGTTTTGAGGTGATCGACACCGATCCGAAGCTCAAGAATATGGCTCGCTCGGCACCGTACGACAACGTGTTGCCGGAAGCGATCACGGGTGCTCGGTCCGTAATGTAGAGGAGGTTGGAGGTCCCGGAGCTTCGTTGGGATCGAACGGCCTGCGTGCTTTGCAGCGCCGGTGATGCGGTGACGGGAAGCGTTGCAACCTCGGCACGCTGCGTGGCACAGCCGACAAGGCAGACAAGCATGAGGAACCCTGCCATTGCCCGACAAAAATTCATCTAGAGACCGGCCTTGTCCAGTCCGTAAGCCTTGTCGGCGGAACCAGGAACGGCGCGGGCCGCAATACTCATGCGGTTCCAGGCATAGACAGCTATGATCCGGAACGTGAGATCGGAAATCTCTTTCTCGGACAGTTCATTCCTCACCCTTTCATAGATTTCGTCGGGAACACCGCCGTCCGGCAGCTTCGTTAGCGCTTCCGTCCGGGCAAGCGCGGCCCGCCCACGCGGCGAGAACAACGTGGACTCACGCCAGGCCGCGATATGGAAGAGCCGCAGGGGCCGCTCGCCGTGGATGATCGCTTCCTTGGCAAATGCCCGCATGTCGACGAGGATCAGGGTCTCCTCGATCGAGCCCTTCTTGATCTCGTTGCCGAGCGCCATCATGGCTTTGACCATACCGGGCGAAAGCTGGGAGTAATTGAACCGTTGGGTCATGGTGCTCCATCCTTCTGCCGAATGCTGTCGACGGACACCTTCGCCTTCGAGGTGGTCGCCACTATTGTGCCGGAAGTGCATCCAATCCGGCAGATATACATCCGTTTATGCGCCGGCCGACAAAAGGTCCGCGCCCAGTCCACAGGGGCCAGATTGAAAACGAAGTCCTTCGGGATATAATGCAGCCATTCATTCACCAAGGCTGTCGGTCCGCCGCCGAGCTTCGGCGTGACGTTCTATTTGTTGACTTCAGCGGAGCGACAGATGTCCAACGACGATGGACTGACGAAAGACGCCCCCTCTTGCGAAAACACCCGTAATTCCGCGGAGTTCGCGCTTGGTCTTCTCGAGAATATACCTGGCCACGTGTGGTCGATGGATCCGGCAGGCCGGTTCATCTATCGCAACCGGAGCATGGACGCCTACTTCGGGGGTGGCCTGCATGATCACGGCGCATGGCTTGAACGTGTCCACAAAGATGATCAGCGATATGTAGCTACGATCTGGCGGCAGAGCATGGAGACAGGCAAACCATTCGACAGCGCGCACCGCCTACGTGGCGTGGACGGCGAGTTTCGCTGGTTTCGTGCTTCGGGGAGGCCCTCAAAAGACACAGGCGGCCACGTCACAGCCTGGCACGGTCAGACCATCGACATCGAACACCAAAAGAAGGCTGAAGAGAGCCTGCGCGCTCGTTCGGTCGAGCTATCCCTGCTGGTCGACATGGTTCCGAGCAATCTATGGCGCTTGACACCCGACGGGACCACGACGCTCGTCAACAGACGCATGGCAGACTATCTGGGCCTTGACCTGTCAAATGTGAGTGACGTTGCATCCGTAATGGACACGATCTTCCATCCGGATGATGCTGACGCCGTTTATGCCGAGCTGACCCGCTGCCTAGCGACCGGAGAAAGATTTTCGATGAGATATCGGTTGCTTCGCGCGGACGGCGTCTATCGCTGGATGTCCGGGCGCGCGGAGCCCTTGCGGGATCAGGACGGCAACATCGTCCAGTGGTTCGGCCTTTGCCACGATATAGAAGATCAGGTGCAAACAACGGCCGCGTTGCGCCGTTCAGCCGAGAAACTCGCGCGGGCAACCCAGGCGGCCAATCTGTCGCAACTTTCCGCCTCGATCGCACACGAAGTCAGCCAGCCGCTGGCGGCAATCGCCACGGATACCGACGCATGCCTTCGCTGGCTTTCGGCCGATCCTCCAAACGTCGAGCGAGGAAAGCTCGCGGCAAAGCGCATTACCCAGGATGTTGCGGCGGCAGCCGAGGTCATCAGCCGAATCCGCGCACTCTTCAAACACCAGCCGCAGGCGCGGACGCTCGAAGATATAAACCGCCTTGTTCATGAGGTGCTCGACCTCATGTCAGACGAGATAGCTGCAACGACGACCCGTATCGACATGGACCTCGCCCAGCATCTTCCGAAGGTATCGCTCGATCGGGTGCAGGTTCAACAGGTTATGGTGAACCTCATCCGCAACGGCATCCAGGCCATGGACAGCACGAACCCTCTGCGTTCGTTGAAGATCATGTCCAGCCATGAGCGCCCTGACACGATCCGCATTTCGGTTGAGGACGCCGGAAGCGGTTTTAAGGATCCGGAGCGCGTGTTCGAACCGTTCTTTACGACCAAGAACAACGGCATGGGAATGGGGCTTCCTATCTGTCGATCGATCGTTGAATCCCACGGCGGGTGTCTCTGGGTCGCCAACAACGAGGTTTTCGGCGCGACAGTGGCGTTCACTCTGCCCGTCGCAGGGGCCGAATAGCTTTTGGGGCCTATGTCGGCGAACTGGGAAGCCGGCCAACCAAGCCTCGTGCCGCAAATGCTCGACCGACGACGAACATGGCGAGAATCCATGCGGCCACCGTCATGGCAACGCACACCACTGCGAGGCTTGCGTATCCCGAAGCGGCAACAACTGCCCCTGCAAAAATCGGCCCTGCTGCAAATCCGAGCAGGTACGCCGACCCGGCGACTGCCGCCCAACGCCCGCTGTGGTCCAACGCTGCAGCCAGACCGAACAGATACGGTAGCGAAAAATAGTACAGGACGGCGGAGACAATGACCGCCACACTGTACGCCACCGGGTCTTTCCAAAGGCAAAGGACGAATGCGACGAGCATGTAGCCAAGGCAGAATGCTGAGATCGGGATCGCCCGCCCCCAGCGAACATTAAGTGCGGTGGCCGCGCCCGCCCCGGCAAGACCGACGACGGTCGACACCGTGAGGATGTACCCGACCGCGGCCGTGTCCAGACCGATACGCTCGCCCATTGGTCCACTGAACGCAAAGAGACCGGCAGAGACCGCCACGTAAAGAACGATTGCGACAAACAGCAGGCTTCCGAGCAGCGGGACGGACGGCATCGCCCGGGTCTCGGCATGCTTCAGAGCTCTAAGATCCGGGATGAGAAGCAGAAGCGGTGAAATTGCCAGTGTCATGGCCGCGATGAGAGCGAAAATCCCTCTATGGGCATATGTCGCGGTCACTTCACCGCCTATACTGAACAGCGCCACGCTGCCGATTGCCCAGACGAGCTGGAACGAACCGAAGATCCGTTCCGGATTGCGGCAATGGGAGGCGACGATGCTGAGCGACATGGCATAGAGCGCTCCCTCGCCAATGCCCGCGAGGCCCCGTAGCAAAATAAGCGAAGCCCACCCATCGGCGGTAATCGAGGCCGCTTGGGCCGCCAAGGTCAATGCCAGCGCAAACATGCCGGCGCGCCGATAGGATACCCGCGGTAGGACGGGCGCAATCAAGATCGCGGTGGCGGCCAGCGCCAGAAGTTCGACAGAGGCCACGATGCCGGCGTCGCGCTCGGACAGCGCAAGACCGTCAATCAGTCCCGCGACCACAAAGGGCGACATTTGCGGAACGAGGCCACCGATCACCTGGCAGGCTGTTGCACCAACCCGAAGTGAAATCGGATCGCGAGACGCGATCGGGTCAATTGAAAGATTGGCCATGGCTCGGTCTCCCGGCCGGTTCTGGTTTGTCGATAATCACCTTGGCATTCCAGGCCATGAGCGTCGGCGATTTGCCGACGCGATTCAAATACCGATTCAGTTCTTGTCGAGCTTCAATTTTTGCACGAGCTAGACTCTGCTGACTACATTTGTCTTGATAAGTCCCATGCAATCACAGCTTCGATCCGGTCGCTAGCTCCCACAACTACCATGATCGAGGCGGATTTGGATGAAAAACCTTGGTTTTACTCCTTACCTTCGGTAGTAAATCCTCGAGAAAGAATGCCCTGCTCGATTGCGACCATCATGAGCCTTCTGCCGAGTTTACCCAGGGTCTCGGATGCAGCCCGATTGGGCGCATGCGGCATTCCACGTCGGACGACGTCACTGCGCCAGCATGCCAATTTTCGCCACCTGTGAAGAAGCTGTGCAGCAGAGGCTGCAAAAGTCGATCGCGTTGGTGAAACGGGATTCGGCGGTCGCTTTCGCCTCGAGCTCGTTCCAGAGCGAGCGAAACTCTCTCGACGGATCCTGCGGCAAGATCGACCAGTTCCTTGGTGGCCGACACGCATTGTATCCGCGCATCGGCCTCCGCTTGATAGGCCTCAGGCGGCAGCCTGAGGATGTTGAGCATTCCAGGTCCTGAAGTCCAGTTTGCCGATCTTGGCCGGCCCGAGGGGAACCAGCGACTGATCGTCGACGCGCGAGCCGAAATACTTGGCATCAGGGTCGGCAACAACCTTGCGGCCATCGCCGACAGCTGCGAGATACTCGGAAATGAAATCGCTCATGGGCTTCTTTTCCGGACCGGCGATTTCGATCGTTTGGTTCTCCGGTTTTCCGATCGCCGCTTCGGCGACAAAGCCCGCGACGTCGTCTGCAGCGATGGGCTGGAACGCGCCCAATGAGACACGGACGGTCCCGTCGACCGTTGCCTCGTCGGCAATGCCGCCAAGGAACTCCAGGAATTGCGTCGACCTTACAATGGTGTACGGGACACCGCCCTTTTTGATCAGGTTTTCCTGCGCGACTTTCGCGGGGAAATAGCCGTTGTCGGGCGACCGTTCGATACCGACGATGGAGAGCGCAACGTGATGGCCGACACCGGCCGCCAGTTCCGCCTTGAGCAGGTTGGAGGTCGACCGTTCGAAGAACGAAAGAACGGCGCTTGGTTCGAAGGAGGGTGAATTGCTGACGTCGAGCACCACCTGGGCGCCGGCTAGCACATTGGCCAATCCTTCGCCTGTGAGGGTATCGACGCCCGTGGACGGCGCTGATCGCACAACGTCGTGGCCCTTGTTTCTAAGGCGCTCTGCAACCTTTGACCCGATGCGGCCGGTGCCGCCGATAATGACGATTTTCATGGTTCTGCTCCTTGCAAGCTCGGCGATAGGTCATCGCAACTGGTTTCGAAGGGCTCTAGTTCGCGGGCAACACCATCTCCGTTTCGGTGGTATCGAGGACAAAAACGGCCAGAATCTTCGCCCGCTCGCTGTCGCTGGCGTTCGCGCTTACGCGGTGATGATCACCCGGAACTTCGGCCCAGTTCTCACCCGTCTTGTAGACTTTCACAGGACCGTCGTTGATCTGACTCTTGATGCTGCCTTCGATCACCGTCGCGTAGATAAAAGCGCTCTTGGGGTGCGTGTGTGACGGGTTGTGCCCGCCGGGGCCGTATTCGACCAGAACGCCGCGCATACTCTTGCCGGGTACATTCGGAAGCGCGTGGTCGAACACCACTGTGACCTTGGCATTATAGGGCTCGTCGGAGGCCGCTACCGGTCCGGTGATCAGCGTCGCAACCAGCAAACCACTCGCTAATCTTCGCATGGATTTCTCCTCCATTCACGTTATTGGCAACGTGTGGGATCGTATGGCCGGCTTCTGGGAAGAAACAGATATACGTAGGTTTGCCGCAGCGGCGATGTTAACTCTGGAGAGGTCGTGCCTTAGCTCGAGAACGCCGCGTAACCGCTTCAGCTTTTCGCGCTCTCTCGTTGGCTTCGAAAGATGGATCGGATTGCGTGAAGCAGATCCAGTCTGCGCCGCTCACGCTGGTTCGCAGGCAATTCCGAGTTGGCTCCGAGCGCCTCCCGTTGTGCCAGACCGGCCGCCAGATCCTCCGCAATTTCCGGGCGCTTGAGCAAAAGTGGTGCGAACGCTGCCTGACCGACCTCATAGACGGCGAGGCGGGTGACAGCATGGAGGTCATGCTTCTCTTTCATGCCGGCGAGCAGGCCATGTTCGCCGCCAGGCGTGCGATCTCCTTCTCGCCACTCTTTATCGCGACTACGCCATTCTTGATGATCATCAGGTTGGCAAGCGACCGGCCTTCGCCGACAATTTCGGCTGCGGTCATTGCCGCAAAGAACGCGATCTGCACGACCAACCGCGCCGTTGGACGCACCCTGCCCTGCAGGTGCCAGACAACATTTCCAGCGAGGCCAAGAACACAAACGAGCACAGGAAGCACTTGGGTTTGCTGGTCCATTTCCGGTCTCCTGGCGAAACCGTACGAGCTCTTTCGTCCGAGCGAAGACGAAGCGCATGGGCGCGAGCGCCGCGATCTTCGGATACAAGCAGGATTGCTGCCAGATCATCCTGGCGCGCAGAGTCTCTCGCTGTCCGCTCTTCCCCCGCTATAACTGTCGGATGGATCTTATCAGCCTGTCGCTGTTTAACGGCTTACTCAGAAACTCCGATGCCCCGCCCTTCAACGCTGACGCCTCGGCGTCGGCGTCTGCATAGGATGTCATGATCAATACGGGCTGTTTGTGCCCTTGCGTCCTGAGCATCCGAAGGAGCTCTAATCCGGACATACCAGGCATACGCAGGTCGGTCAGGATACAATCGGCCGTTCTGAATCCTTCCCGGGAAATGAAGTCTTCGGCGGACTTATATACTTCGCCGATTATGCCTACGGTTTCCAAAAGATCCTGCAGAGCCAACCGCAGGTTGCGATCGTCATCGATTATCGCGACAATCTTCGCTCGAGATCCGGACATCCGTGGCAATCTTTTCTGAAAAAGGGGCCGTGTCGTGGTTCGTCTAGCACCTTCAAGCAGGCATACAGAAAATGAGCAGCGTATTCTGGTTACATTCGCCAGCGTATCACGATTGTATTCGCCCAAAAGACATACCAACGTTTGCATCGCCTTCAGTGCTTTCGGGGGAGTACGAGGGCGAGACCGCCCTCGTTGCCGTATAGTGCGGCGCCATCAGCCGTGCTCTGGCTCTCAGGGAAGCTTGGCGCGCGGAGGACAAGACGAACCGATGGTTCTTGTGAGGCCATCGCTCAGCTAAACCCGTCAGTAATCCCAGAAGACCGGGACCCACCGGAAGCGGTCGCCGTCGACTGCTACATGCCCTACGGACGGGAACGGCAGGTGAGTGGCCACCAGCGACGATCCTGTCTCCGCCAGTTCCGTCAAGAGACGCACCCGAACGCGAGCCGCCTCCTCGGGGTCGTGCTCAAAACCGTTGTACCAGTCGGGATGGTCGAAAGCGACCGCGAACAAGGCGTCGCCGGCAAACATCAGCCGGTCGCCGCCTGAGGCCACACGGACCACGCAGTGTCCAGGCGTATGGCCGCCGGTGCGCTGGGCGACCACACCCGGTGCTACCTCGCACTCCTCCTCGAACGGCCACAGATGATTGCGGTACTCGTTCGCGAACCGATTGGCAGTCGCCCGTAGAGCATCCGGGAACCCCTGCGGCATGACTGCGTGCGAGAAATCCGGCGATTCCCAGAATTTGATCTCGGCGGCTGCCACGTGGATCCGCAAGTCCGGACGCAGTTGTTCCTTCACGCCATCAACGAGCAGTCCGCCAATATGGTCCATATGCATGTGGGTGAGAACCACGTCGGTCACCGATCCGAGGTCGATGCCCGCGGCCTCCAGCCGCCTGATCAGTTGACCCGCCCGCGGCAGGTTCAAGTCCGGATCCAGGCCAAGCCCGGCGTCGATGAGTGTGGTTTGGGCGCCGCTTCGTACCACGATCACGTTCAGAGACCAGTCGAAAGTATCCGGTGGCAAGAACATGCCGTCGAGCCAAGCTGCCCGATCGGCCGGGTCGGCATTGTGTCCCAACATCGTGGTTGGCAGTGGCAGCACCCCATCGCTGACCACCAGCACCTCGATGTCACCGACCCGCACCGCGTAACGCGATGGAACCAGTTCTTCAGGCACCGACCGACCACGGCGTGAGGGGTCCAAGGTTGTGTTTGTATCTTGCTGATCAATCGTATGGGATCTTGCTTCTACCTGCGCCATGATACCCTCCTGTTTGCCTGATCGAGACGTGTCGCTCACGGGGCATGGGGTGGAGTCTAAGTTGGAGAGGTGTTGAGGGTCGAGCTATACCTGGGTTTAGGGCAGTCTGTGCGGTCGACGACCGTCGCCTGACTCGGATGCCACGCATCCTGGCGCTACTGCGTGTGGCGCGCCTTCGCTCGACGGGCAAATCCGACCTTGATTGCCACGAGCAGGGGCGCCGCGACGACAAACAGAAGTGCCACGGCGTTGAATGCGGTGTCGAAGGCGATCACGACAGACTGACCGGTAACGGCGCGGCCGAGAAGTGCGATCGCGGCTCGGCTGGCGGGAACGGCATCCATCCCCCTCGCAGCGAGCATGGCAGTGGTGCTGGTCAGGCGTTCAATGACGGCCTGACCTCCGGCATTGATGCTGGAGCCGAGGACCGCAACATTGGCGGCAATGTTATGGTCGATAAGGGTCTGAAGCCCCGCGACGCCAATAAGGCCCCCGAGCTGGCGCCCGGTGTTGAAAAGCCCGATCCCGGACGCGAGGTTTCGCCCACTGAGATTGCTAAAAGCGATCAGCGTGATCGACAGAAACAGGAAGCCAAGGCCAAGGCCACGCAAAAGGATCGCGGCCATCATGTCGTCCGCACCGCTTTCACTGGTCGACCCGGACAGCATCCACATTGCAATCATGATCAGCAGGATACCGAAGGGCACGGTTGCGAATGGAGCAATACGACGGACCTGCATGAGAAATGCGGCAAAGAGCAGCGCCCCGACAAAGAGCGCGCCGCTCGGCAGGAGAAGTAGGCCCGCTTCGGTTGGCGTGAACGCCAGAACGGATACGGCAAAGGACGGGATCAGGAATGCGCTCCCGAACAGTGCGGCACCGGCGACGAAACTGACGATAAAGGCGAAGGCGAAGTCTTCCGACCTGAACAGGGTAAAATCGAGGAGGCCATTGCCCTTGCGGAGCGCCTGCTGCCCCAAAAACATGAGCAGTGAGGCCACGCCCACCACGGACAGCCAAAGGATGCGCGGTTCTTCGAACCAGTCCCAGCGACTTCCCTGGCTGAGGACATAGGTGGAGCAGAAAAGCACGACCGAGATAAGTATCAATCCGATCCAATCAAACGGACGTGGCCGCACTGTGGTGGGCGCCGGATCATCGGCCATCAACAGAAGCCCGGCGGCGGCCAAGGACAGGATGACATTGCAGTAGAAGATCCAGGTCCAGGACTGGTTGTCCAGCAGCCACCCCTGCAGCGCCGGAGCGATCGTCGCGGGAGCGACAACGGCACCCATCGCAAACAGCGCCTGGAGGATTGGCTGATGCGCGCTCGGAAAGGCGAAGAAGATGATGGTCTGCCCTGCGACGAGGAGGGTGCCGCCGGCGAGACCTTGCATGACCCTGAGGGCAATCAAAAGATCCAGCGATGTCGTCACGGACGCGATGCCGGACGCAAGTCCCATGATGAGCGTCGAGACGATAACGAGAGTGAGCGGTCGGATACGGCCCAGCATCGAAGCAGCGACCATAAAGCCGATGAGCTTGAAGGCGGTGTAATCGACGTCAAGCCAGGCGAACTCGTCCGGCGTGGCATAAATGTCGCCAATGATATCGCCGCGTCCGAGCGAAAGAACGGTGCTGGCAATCGCCTCCGTCAGTGCCGTCAGCACGATACCGATGACAAGCAGCGCGGCTGACGCAGACGTGTCGCGGCTTCTGGTAGTGGCTACGTGCGAGGTCATGACCCGGTCCCGAGATAAACGTCCACCCTTGCGGACAGGCCGGGCACGAGGCGCCCAGTCAACGGGTTGCGCGCAAATCGGATCTTGACCGGCACGCGCTGGACGACACGAACGAAATTTCCGGTTGCGTTGTCTGACGGGAGCAGGCTGAAGGCCGAGCCGCTGCCCGGAGCGAAGCTGTCAACCGTGCCTTCAAGGACCTGGTCCGGATATCCGTCGATAGTGATACGGACGCGCTGGCCCGACTGGATGTGCTCAAGTTGCGTTTCCTTGAAATTGGCAACAACCCACACATCGTCGACCGGAACGATATCGAGCAGGGAGGTGCCCGGCGCGACGAACCGGCCGACGCGAACCTGACGGTTGCCGATAACGCCATCGACCGGGCAGCGGACGGTTGTGCTCTCCAGATCGATCTGAGCGAGATCGCGTGCGGCCTCTACCTGCGCCACGGCGGCGACGGCGGCTTCACGCTGCGCCGCGAGGACGGCGATGCGTTGCTTCTGCGCCTCGATCGTCGCAGAGGCCGCAGATACGCTTGCTTCTGTTCTCGATCGGGCCGCATCGCTTTCATCGACATGCGCCTGGCTGATGGTGTTGCTGCGGATCAATTCGCGCCGGCGTTCATACGCCTTGGCGGCCAGATTCATCTCGGCGACGGCCGAACGCTTCTGGGCTTCGGCCTGACGAATAAGGGCGTGCTGAAGCTCAGTCTCCGCATCGACATGGACGAGCCGGGCCTTTGCAGCTTCGACGTTGGCCTGAGCTTGCGCCAGGCGTGCCCGGTAGTCCCGGTCGTCGATCCGGAAAAGCACATCTCCCGCCCGAACTCTCTGGTTGTCGCGGACTTCGACGGCCACGACATAACCTGCAACCTTCGGCGCAAGCGACGTCACATCGCCGCGGACATAGGCGTTGTCCGTCGACGCCTCACCTCCCGGACGGGCCCAGGCCCAGCCGCCCCCGATGGCCACCACAGCGCCGAGACACAGCAACACACCAAGCTTCTTCCTCTTGCTGGATCGCTTCGGGGTGACGCCGACGGAGGCGCTTCCTGTGGCGGTGGTAATCTTGTCCTCGAGCGTATCCATTGTCTCAGTCCCTGTTGGGTTTCGTTGGCTGCGAAGCGACCTCGCGGCAAAGGGGATGTCGGAGCCGCGCGTCGAAGCACGAGCGCGGCCCCCTTGCCGGTCCTTGCGACTTCAGTACCCGACTTGCTGACCGACCCAATCATCGAACCGAATTGCGCCGAGCCGCGGGTTCTTGCCGGGGGTTAACGATTGGTCGTCGAGCAGTGCGCCGAAATACCGTGCATGAACGTCCGGGACGACCTTTCGATCGTCCTTTGTCGCCCGCAGGAAATGCCTGACCACCTCGTCGAGCGGTATGGCCTCCGGTCCGGCGACTTCGATCGTTCTGTTGAGCGGCTCTGCGAGCGCGACATCGGCAAGCGCCGCCACGACGTCGTCGGAAGCGATAGGTTGGAACAGCGCGGGCGATAGGCGAACCTCTCCGTCGACTGTTGCCGATTGCGCAATACCGCCGACGAACTCAAAAAACTGCGTGGCCCGCAGGATGGTATAAGGAATACCGGATGCCTTGATGAGGTTTTCCTGCGCGACCTTTGCCCGAAAGTAGCCGTTGTCGGGCAACCGTTCGCTGCCGACGATCGACAGCGCGATGTGATGGCGCACGCCGGCGGCAGCTTCCGCTGCCAGTAGGTTACGCCCCGACGTCTCGAAGAATTCGAGAACAGCCTTGTCGTCCCAAACCGGGGCGTTGGCGACGTCGACGACGACGTCGGTCCGATCCATCGCCGCGGCCAGGCCTTCACGCGTGATCGTGTTGACGCCAGTATTCGGCGCGGCAGCAAGCACATCGTGGCCGTGCTCGCGCAGGCTCTTCACAAGTTTCGATCCGATAAGGCCGGTGCCTCCGATGACGACGATCTTCATGGGTTCACTCTGCTTTTTCTCGACTGCACCATTGCCGCCGATCTGCGCTGAGAGTGCCCGTATGCTCTAAGGAAGTCCTTGGGCCTGTCTTGAATTACCCTTGAGGATAGCTTGATTGTCCGTCCAAGCGACTGTGTGATCTTGGCGGGATGCTCTAAGCACGCGAGGACGTGGTAGTTATCGGTGGATAGCAATCGCTGGCCAGGGAAAATCCGGCAAGGAGGGCTGAGGTGCAGTTCAAGTTCGCAGACTATCTGCTCGATCCGGAGCGCCGGGAATTGACCCTGCGCGGGCAGATCGTCGCCGTCGGGCCGCAAGTCTTCGATCTGTTGCTGCATCTCATCGAGAATCGCGACAGGGTCGTCGGCAAGGATGATCTGCTGCAGGCTGTCTGGGGCGGCAGGATCGTGTCGGAATCGACGATCACCAGCCACATCAACGCCGTTCGCAAGGCAATCGGCGACAGCGGCGAAGAACAGCACCTGCTCCGAACCATCGCCCGTAAGGGCTTCCGCTTCATTGGCGCGGTCAGCCCCTTAAATGTTGGTAACGGGGATCTTGCCGAAGGGCTGGGTGCCGCCGTCGGCAGTCCAAGCGAGGCAAGCACGGCGCCGCCTGCGCTCCCCCTGCCCGACAAGCCCTCCATAACCGTCTTGCCCTTCCAGAACCTGAGCGGCGATCCGGAGCAGGAATATTTTACGGACGGCGTGGTGGAGGACATCATCACCGCACTGTCACGGTTCCGCTGGCTCTTCGTCATCGCGCGCAATTCAAGCTTCACCTACAAGGACCGCGCCGTGGAAGCGACCGAAGTGGGGCGCGAACTTGGCGTGCGCTATGTTCTGGAAGGAAGCGTGCGGAAATCCGGAAAAAAAGTACGCATCACCGGCCAGCTCGTCGACGCCACGACCGGAGCACATCTCTGGGCGGAGCGTTTCGAAGGTACATTCGACGACATTTTCGAGCTGCAGGATAACATAGCCGAAAGCGTCGTCGGCGCGATCTCGCCGCAGCTTGAACGGATCGAGATCGAGCGCGCCAAGCGCAAGCCCACCGAAAGCCTTGATGCCTACGACTACTATCTTCGCGGCATGGCGAAACTGCACAGCGGGACCCAGGAGGCGCTCGAGGCGGCGCTGCCGCTCTTCTACAAGGCCATCGCCCTTGATGATGAGTTTGCTTCCGCCTATGCCGGCGCCGCCTGGTGCTTCTTCTGGCGAAAGCTCAACGGATGGATGGTCGACCGCACAGCAGAGATCGCTGAAGGCGCACGACTGGCGCGGCTTGCGGTTGAGCTTGGCCGGGACGACGCCGTGGCGCTGACGAGAGGCGGCCACGCACTCGGTCATCTCGCCGACGACCTCGATGCCGGCATTGCGCTGATCGACAGGGCTCGGTTGCTCAATCCGAACTTCGCGCTCGCGTGGTTTCTGGGCGGCGTGCTGCGGGTCTTCCGTGGTGAGACGGAGAGCGCGATCAAGGATCTCGCCCATGCCGTTCGCCTGAGCCCGCTCGATCCGGAGATGTTCAGAATGCAGACGGGCACGGCAATTGCGCATTTCTTTTCCGGAAATTATGACGACGCGTTAGTCTGGGCCGAGAAGGCACTTGCAAACCTGCCGAGCCTGCTGGTGGCGGTCGCGCTTACTTCGGCGAGCCATGCTCTTGCGGGCCGTCCCGACGAGGCAAGTCGGTACATGCAGCGCCTGCGGGCGCTTGATCCGGCGCTGCGCGTTTCAAATCTCAGAGATTGGCTTCCGATCCACCGACCAGACGATTTCAAGCGGTTTTCGGATGGATTGCGTCTCGCAGGCCTGCCGGAGTGACGGTGGCCCGCTTGCGTTTAGCCCGTGGGATGTTCCGCGGCTGACAAGGCAATGCCATCGCTACTGCGCCGTGAAGCCCTCCAAATCGGCCGGGATGTGACGGGCTCCGACATTGCCGCTTACGCATACTAGACCTAGGCTAGGCGATTAGACTGATCGCCAAAACTATACGGTGGTTTGGCCTGGCCTGTGCCATGCCGGTGGACCAAGACGCATGGGCCGAGCGCGCGTGGCGCGCTGGCTCCAGGACAAAGCAGGCGCCGGACACCGCTTGGCGGACGAGAGCACGAGTTGAATGGGGAGCAATCATTGTCCCGTGCCGCACCGATTCAACCGAGCACAAGTAAACGTTGGTTCTATAGACAACCTCGCCTCATTTTGTAGAATCGCCGCGCCAATGGATTGGCGGCCTCGACCTGCGGAGGGAGAAACGATGTCGGCGTATCAAACAACCGATATGCGAAACCCCACCGATGAGATGGTCTACATCATCGACGACGATGAACAGTTGCGGGCGTCACTGGTCGATTTTTTCCAGACAGTCGGTATCGATTCTGACGCCTTTGCGGATACGACGGATTTCAATCACCGTGCGGATCCTGAAAGAACCGGATGTCTTCTTCTGGATGTGCGGCTGCCTGGTCTTAGCGGCATTGAGTTTCAAAGAAAGCTGGCTGCAACGGGATCCGAGGTCCCGATCGTGTTCATGACCGGTCATGGCGATGTCTCGATGAGTGTATCGGCCATGAAAGCTGGGGCGGTCGATTTCCTGCTGAAGCCATTCTGCACGCACGATTTGCTCGTTGCCGTCAACGCCGCCATCGCAAGGGGGCGAGAGCAACGCGAGCTGGCTTCCAGACGCAGATATGTCGCGGAATGCGCGGCAAGCCTCACGCCGCGGGAACGCCAGGTCATGAAGCTCGTCACGGACGGCCTTATGAACAAGCAGGTCGCCTACGTATTGGGGATTAGCGAAATCATGGTCAAGCTTCATCGCGGCAGTGCCATGAGGAAGATGCAGGCGCGCTCGCTTGCAGACCTGGTAAAGAAAGCCGAACTCCTCCAGTAACGATGACTGACAGCGGATCTCGGGCGCGTCACCGTCTTCGGCTCTTCGATGCAACGCCGTCAGCGCCGCGCGTGCTCGACCGTACGGACCAACTCTGCGAGTGATTTGACCTGCATTTTCCGCATAAGGCTCATCCGGTGGAGCTTGACCGTCATCTCACTGATCCCAAGCTCGAAGGCGATCTGCTTGTTCATCAGACCACGGACGACGGCCTGCATCACTTCGTTTTCGCGCGGAGTGAGAGAACCTATGAGTTCGTCTATTTGGTCTTTTTCCGCAGAGTCTTTACGTCGCTCGCGATTGAGCTCGATGGCGTACTCGACCGCATCGAGGAGTTCCGTGGTGTCGAACGGTTTGGTTATGAAATCCGTGGCACCGGCTTTCATTGCACGCACGCTGGTCGGTATGTCCGCGAAGGCCGTCAAGAAAATCACCGGGAGACTGCTGCCCATGGTCGCTAACCGATCCTGAAGATCGAGCCCATTGAGCCCCGGCATTCTGAAGTCAACAAGAACGCACCCCGCCGCATCGATGTCGGCCGTTTCCAGGAACTCCTTGCCGTTGGCAAAGGCGGCTGCCCGCTTGTTGGTGGCGGCAAAGAGGTCAATCAGCGCGTCACGAATCTTCGGGTCGTCATCGATGACATAGACAATCGGACCAAGGTCTCCCGCGATGTCAGGTTGCTTCCGCATTGCGCTGGTGCTTCCCCATTGGTGGTCGCTGATGCGACCAAGATCGATCCGCGTCCTCGATCAGACATCGATGAAGATCGCGGTTTGGCCAAATGGTATTTGCGTTAAGGTCTTTCGCGCTACTGGTTACAATTCTCGCTCCTAGCCCGATTATTCTTCCCGCAAACGCTATTGGTCGTGGTCGTTCCACTGGATGGCCCGACAAGCATCTCGACATGCTGAGCGTAGTTTTGCCTTGTGTTCTGATCGACGATCGCGGCCGGAGCGGAAACAACCAGGCCCGCGGCGGTTCCAACTGTTTGCGCGGCTCCCGCCGTCGCTGCCACGATGTGGTCGCCAAGTCCCAGGCGACTGTCGGTTAAGGTCTGTCCGCTAGACAGACGAGTACCGATCAGTTGGACGATCTCTGGCGACTCCGCAAACTTGCTGTGGTGCAGATTGTCGCCCGCTTTGATCTTGGTGAGATCGATGACCGAGATTTCGTTCGCTGCCAGTTCCTCCTTGTAGGGAGACTGCTCCGGATCAATGGCGCCCAATCGGGAAACATTGCCCCAGACACGTCGAGAAACTGCGAGGGCGCGATCATCACGGGACACGAAAAGTGTAAAGCGCGGACGTTGTTTGCCCATATCGGCGATCTGCGAGCTGAAAACGTTGACGTCGACGTCCGGCGCCGCCAACATGACATTCTTGAACTTGCCCGGAAGTCCGTCATTGCGGATGGCCATCTGGCGCAGGGATTCGAGTGCAAGCCAGTTGCCCATCGAATGCGCGAGGATCGAGACCTCCTTCACCTCTGGATCGCGCGCCAGATACTGGAACAAGCTTTCCACGGCATTGCGCGTATAGTTCGTGCTTTCGCGATCGTAGCCATAGGCCAGAAGGCTGCCGCGAGATGGCCACGTTGCGAGCACCGGCACACTCCGGGCACCTGAATCGTGGACGATCTGCGCGAAGCGGAAGACTGCATCCTCGCAATGATTGTTGAACCCGTGGATGAAGACAAGGACGCTACCATCCGGGCTCTTTCGCACTTTCGTGTTCAACCAATTTTCGGCCGTCGCTCGGTTGATTTCCTCAGCTTTCAGCGTTGCGAAGTCCGTCTTCGGGTTGGGCGGAAGTTTGCGTGGCCAGGCGACTTCGCCCGCCTTACGGGCAGCGTCAGGCGGGATCGACACCGTAATGTCCGCAAACGTCGGACTAGGCGCGCGCTCGCCGCTAAACATTTCGCCTCGCTTTGTGGCTCGGCCCCGCGTCGTCGCGATCAACATCTCAACCTGGCTGGCCGATGAGACGGCTACGACTGGCTCGAGGACGCCTGTCGGCCGGCTTGCACAAGCAGAGAGCAGAGTGACGCTTAGGCCAACGACCAAGGATATATACGGTCTTGATTTCGCGCCACCGTTGGCGTCCAGGGGTAGGTAGCGCGTCAACTATTCACTCCTGTTAAGAATAACTGCATTTCGGTGGGCGGAGCTAGGATATTCCTCCCCAGCCAATTTTGCCCGGGCATTCCGAAAGGCAACCGGCAACGGACCGCGGGAATTTCGCTCGAATATCTCGCCTTGAAGGTTACTGCCGTTGGCCGTTCAGCAGCGCGAGCTCAACGCCGCCGGCTGCAACCGAAAGACCGAAACCCCATTCCAGTCGATACATTATGCGATCCTCGTGGCCCAACACTGAGCAGAGCACGGTGGTATCCCGGAAGCGGACATGCATAGATGCCGCCGAGTTGCAGGTTTGCGCCACTTCCAGACCTTACCTCGGAAGCTGCGATCGACGCGTTTCGACCCGTTGCGGACATCCGGCTCCAAGTACCGAATGACAAAAAGGCACGTCAAGGCGGACGTTGATTTCTGCGTTAAGTTGGTTCAAGCAGTCACCCAGAAATTCGATGAAGCGTTGCGTCGTTGCCGAAGCAGGCGCGTTTCGATGGCGGCGAAGACAGAGCGGCGGCGACGATTTCCTCCGCCGGAAGCGCGATGCCCAAAGTCGGTGTTGAGCCGGCGTTCTCATCGCATCGGATGCAAGGAGACGCGAAGGGCGAGCAGGCGGTCACATTACTCGGCGTCAGTTCAACTCGATACGTTCTCCCGTTGCCGCCGAGCGTTTTACCGCATCGACTACCCTCAAGGTTTCGAGCCCCTCACGCCCGCTGACAAGCGGCGGTTCGTCTCCGCGGATCACCTTGCAGAATTGCCTGATCTGCAGAACGAGCGGGTCCTCGTCGTCGACCTCGATACGCGTTTGGTCAAATGGTTCCCACCAACTCCGTTTACCAGGATTGCGCCAGACCTCGAGCGACGGAACAGCCAGCGACCCATGCGTTCCTCCGATCATGTAACAGGATTGCTCGGTTTTGGGATAAGCCGGATTCTCTCCGCTTGTCATCTCCCAGCTCCACGGTGCGACCACCGCGTCCGAGACTGTCGCAGTTCCCAAAACTCCATTCTTGAACTCGATCAGGATCACAGCCGTTTCCTCAACTGCGTTGCCGCGCACCGCGTTGGACTCGCATGCCTGAACCGCAGCCACATCGCCGAAAAGGTAGCGCAGATTATCGACATCGTGGATGAGATTGAGGAAAACCGGCCCCGCACCGCGCTCACGACGCCACGAGATGTCGAAGTAATCGTCGGGCTTGAACAGCCAGAACATCGCATTGACAACAAGAACGCGGCCGAGCTTCCCGCTTTCGATGATTTCCTTTGCCTTCTGCATCACCGGATTGTGTCGGCGGTGATGGCCGGTCAAAAGAGGAACACCTTTTGCCTCAGCCGCTGCGATCAGCTTTTCCCCGGATATAATGTCGTCGGCGATAGGCTTCTCGATGAGTGCGGGAACGCCGGCTTCAACGGCTTCCAACCCGCTCTGGACGTGAGCCTGGTTGGGCGTAGCCACGATGATCCCGTCAGGTCGGTCTGCGGCAATCATGTCCGCGAAGCTTGTAAACCACTTCACGCCGGCTTCCTTGGCAATAATCTCGCCAACCGGCGTGGGATCGACCACGGCACTGAGTTGCGCCGAGGGCTCGGCCAGGACGTGCTGAATATGGCGCTTACCGATGAGGCCTGCGCCAAGTACGGCCAGCTTGACCCGTTGGGTCATGGTCACCTCGCCGCCTTGATCATTGTCGCCGCGCGTCGGATGCCAAGCTGGTATCCTTCTGTTCCAAGGCCGCAGATCACGCCGTCCGCGCGGTGCGAAACGAACGAATAGTGCCGGAAGCTTTCGCGCTTATGCACATTGGAGATGTGGATCTCGATCACAGGCCCTTCAAATGTGTTCAGAGCGTCGAGGATGGCGAGTGAGGTATGGGTGAAGGCTGCAGGATTGATGACGATGCCCGCACCGTCCTCGCGCGCCTCATGAATCCAATCGATGATCTCGTATTCCCGGTTACTCTGATGAAAGCGGATTTCATGGCCGAGTTCGGCTGCCAGTTTGCGGCAGTCCGCCTCTACGTCTGCGAGCGTTTCATGCCCGTAGATGTGCGGCTGGCGTTTGCCAAGCAGGTTGAGGTTTGGTCCATTGAGAACGTAGATCAGGCTCATAGTATAGTGTCCTTGTTGAGCACGCCGTCCTGGTCAGACGAACGCGATTGCTTGAACGGCAAAATCAGGGTCCGACTCGTAGAGATCCACACGCAAGCCGAGCCTCCCAGCTTCGAGAGAAGGCGCGGCGATCTCCCGCGCGGCGTCGAGAACGACGGTGAGGAGTTTTTGCTTGGTCTCTGCAGTACGACCCGGTGCCATCCGCACGATGATTTGGATGAAATGATTATCGACATGCTCATCGCCCACGCAGGAGTATGCCGCCTCTCGCGCAAGCGTGCGCACGGCGGAGGGTTTCACAAGTCCGCCATCGCGAACGCAGCGATGCACGCTCAGCGTGAGCCGGTCCATGGCTACATGCTCGCCCGCGCCCCGGCTATAATCGATGATGATATGGGGCATTTGGGATCTCCCCATCAAGCCGACAGGCGGCACAAGTCCATAAAGTGACGGGACATGCGCTCTGCGTCGGGCGCTATCCCGGTGAACAATTCGAAAGCCGCTGCTGCCTGGTAGACGGTCATGCCGCCGCCACGAAGGGTCCGGCAGCCTTTTCTTTCGGCGAGAGCAAGGAGCTCTGTGACGAGCGGCATATAGACGATGTCGGCGACCCAATGCTGTGGCAGAAGCCATTCCGGGTCGATCGGCAAACCAGGATGGCTCTTCATACCCGTCGGCGTCGCATGAATAAGGCCGTCGGCGGAGCGCAGGGTGCTGCCGACATCCGTCGTGGCACGAGCGCAATCCCTTGAGAACCGATCGTTCAACTGCCCAGCCAAGGTTTCTGCTCGTTTCGAATCATGGTCAAAGATCGATAATCGCTTAATACCGAGCTTGATTGCAGCATGCGCCACGGCGACACCGGCGCCGCCGGCGCCAAGCAGGACGGCATGCGACTTCGCGACGTGCGGAAGGCCGCGCTGGAAATTCTCGTAGAAGCCGTACCAATCAGTGTTGTGGCCGATCCTCTCGCCGTCACGAAACACCACTGTGTTGACCGCACCTAGCATCTCTGCATCCTCGGAAAGGCGGCTGAGGTGGGCGATCACAGACTGCTTGCACGGATGTGTAATGTTGCTCCCGGCAAAACCGCGCCGCTCTTCCTCATCTAGGAGGTCCGGCAGCGCCGAGGCGGGAAGGCCTCGCTCGGCCAGATCGAGAAGCTCGTAACGGTAATCGAAGCCCTGATGTCGAGCCTCCGTTTCGTGGAGCGCCGGGGACTTTGACATTTGGATGTCGGCCCCGATCAGTCCCACGAGGAATTTCTTGTCGTGCATTGGTATCGCTTTCGAACGTCAGTGGTGGGCAAGGATTTCGCCGAGGAAGGTTTTCGTGCGTTCGTGCTTGGGAGACTTGAAGAAGATCTCCGGTTCGGCCTCTTCGACGATTTCTCCGGAGGCCATGAAGATGACGCGATCAGCGACCTGGCGGGCAAAGCCCATTTCGTGCGTGACACAGATCATCGTCATGCCGTCACGGGCGAGCCCGATCATGGTGTCGAGCACCTCCTTCACCATTTCAGGATCGAGGGCAGAGGTTGGTTCGTCGAAGAGCATGACCTTCGGCTCCATGCAGAGCGCGCGAGCGATGGCAACGCGTTGTTGTTGCCCGCCGGATAGCTGCGCAGGATACTTTTCGGCCTGATCAAGGATTCGAACGCGCTCGAGATATTTTCGAGCCAGTCGCTCTGCGTCAGCGTGGCTTGTGCCTCGAACACGCATCGGGGCGAGTGTACAGTTCTGAAGTACGGTCATGTGCGGGAAGAGATTGAAGCTCTGGAAAACCATTCCCACTTCGCGCCGTATCGCATCGACGGATTTGGTGCTTCCGTCCAGTACCTGACCCTCGACGACGATCTTGCCTTCCTCGATCGTTTCGAGGGCATTGATGCAGCGGATTAACGTTGATTTCCCGGAGCCTGACGGCCCGCAGAGGACGATTTTTTCGCCTTTGCGGACCGACAGACTGATGGATTTCAAGGCATGGAAAGCGCCGTACCACTTCTGCACATCCTCAAGGGAAATCAGCGTCGGTTGATCGTTTGCGGAATTGAGCACGGATCTCTCCATTTGGGCTTTAATTGACGGTGAACGGGATGTTCGGAATGGACTCCGGGAACTGCGGCAGATCGATCGCCATCCACTTCTTCGTGATGGCGGCCAGCTCACCATTGGCCTTGATCTTCTCGATGAAGGCGTTGACGGCTTCGTTCCAGTCCTTCTCGCCGAGACGGGTCCCGACGCCGTTGTAGGTCGTCAGAAAGTCAATCTTGCGCTCATAGGTGCCGGCACTCGCCGCATCCAGACGCTGACCATAGAACTGGTTGCCGCCAACCGCCTTTACCTGTCCGGAGACGAGAGCCTGGATGGTTGCGGCGTCGTCATCAAAGCGGCGGACCGTTGCGGTGGATCCGACGGCGTCCGTTACTGCCTTATCCTGCGAACTGGACTTCGGAACGCCGATCTCCCATCCCGCAACGTCTTCAGGCTTCGTAACCGTGTCGGACTTCGCGGCATAAAGCGAAATCGTGTTAGCGGCGTAGGGCTTGCTGTATTGAATTGACTTCGCACGTTCTTCCGTCATCGCCATCGTTGCGAACAGGATGTCGACTTTGCCGGTCGTAAGCGCAGGAATTCGGTTGGCAACGGCGAGCGGCTGGAATTGAACCTTCACGCCCAACTCCTTGGCAAAAAGGTTGGCGACGTCAGCGTCGAAGCCGTCCTGCAGACCGCTTGTGTTGACGAACCCCCATGGCGCATTGTCGCCCTGGATGCCGACCACAAGCGTGCCCTTTGCCTTGATTTCCTCTACAGTTGCCGCAGAGGCGGCGGCAGCGCCAACGGTTGCGAAGGCAACGGTTGCCAGTGCAAGTCCGAGAAAATTCCTACGATTGTTATGCATGCTTATTCTCCTCCTCAAGAGTTTCGCTTCGAGCGAAGCGGTTAGCGGGCAGCTTTCGCCATCCGTTTTTCGAGGCCACTTCCGGCATGGGAGAGCGGCCAGCAAATGATGAAGTAGATTGCGCCGACGATCCCGAAGACGAGCAGCGGACGATAGGTCTGGTTTGAAATGATCTGGCCGGCGCGAGTCAGTTCAATGAAGCCGACGATTGCTGCTAGCGACGTGCCCTTGATGAGCTGGACAAGGAAGCCGATCGTGGCCGGCATCGAGATTTTCAGGGCCTGCGGCAAGATGACATCTTTCATCCGCGAGACATAATGCAGACCGAGGGCGTTGGCGGCCTCCGTCTGGCCCTTCGGCACAGCCTCGATGGCGCCGCGCCAGATCTCGCCCAGGAAAGCACTGGCATGGAGCGTGAAGGCGATTGCGACCGCGATCCAGGCGTTGACCTCGACGCCCACCAGCGCAACGCCGTAATAGACAACGAAGAGCTGCATCAGAAGGGGCGTGCCCTGGAAGACGCCGATATACCCTGCGGTGATCGTCCGGGCGACCTTCGTCTTCGAGGTGCGCAGCAGCGCGATCAGGATTCCGAATATCCCCCCACCGATGAAGCCCACGATCGCGAGCAGCACGGTCCACCTCAAACCCTGCATCAGAAAGAAGAATTCATTTTCGCCGATGGGACCCATGGCTGCCTCCTATCGCGTCGGGTAGTTGAAGTAGTGGCGAGAAATGAGGGCAAAGAGGCCCATCATCAGGGTCGAAATAACCAGGTAGATAGCGGTTACCGTGAAATAGACTTCGAAGCTGCGGAAGGTGTCAGACTCAATGCGCTGAGCGGCCGAGGTCAGTTCGTAGGCGGCGATTGACGTGCAGACAGACGTTGTCAGTGTCAGCATGATGAACTGGCTTGTGAGCGAGGGATAAATCGCCCGCAGTGCCGGCTTGAGCACGATGAGCCGGAAGACGTCCGCCTTGTGCAGTCCAAGTGCGAAACCTGCCTCGATCTGGCCGCGCGACACGCTCTCGACCCCGCCTCGGATGATCTCGATTGCGTACGCCCCACCATTGATGCCGAGGGCAAAGATCGCCGTAACGGTCGGATTGAGGCGGATGCCCATGAGAGGGAGGGCAAAGTATATGAAGAAGATCTGCACGAGGAATGGCGTATTACGAACGACCTCGACGAAGACGATCACGGGGGTGCGCGTGATCTCGCTCTTGGAAGTCCTTGCAACAACGCCCAGGATTCCGATGACGAGTGCGAGGAGCATCCCAGCCAACGCAAGGCCAAGCGTTCCAAGCGAACCCCATAGCAATTCCGGGGCGCGGTCGAGGACCGCACCGAAATCAAACGTATAAGTCATGTAAGATTTCCTCCCTCCGACCGGCGTACGCCGCGTCGGCGCCGAATCAATGATCCGGTTTCAAAATCCCCAATGCGCTGTCATGCAGATGTTTTAGATGTGCCTCCGGGGCCACCGGCCCGACGAGTGGCACTTCAACCGAGATAGCAGCGCCGTATTCGGTTCCCGCCCAGAGGTCCTTCAATGGCAATTCGCCTTCTCCAGGAGCGAGCCTGCCGCTTCTCGCCTCGGCGATCATTGCGTCCGATGTTTTGGGAGCAGGCCCGCGGACGTCGCAAAGCTGGACGTGTTTTACCTTCCCTGCATTTGCGCGAAGCTCGTCGATCGAGGCTCCGTTTCGGAAGAAGTGAATCCCGTCAACAAGGACACCGACGTTCTCTGCTCCGCAGGAATTCACGACCGCTACGCTGTCGCGAAAGGTTCTTACCGTCCGCCAGCCCATGTTTTCGATGTCGACTGACATGCCATATCGCGCCGCGAGGGCGCAAAACTCAGAAAGGTTTGTGGCAAGACGGCCGCCGTCTCGATCATCGCCGCAAACGCTCAGCCGGCAGGCCCCTATGTTCGCAGCGGCTGCCACGGTCGCCTCATGGGAGGCCGCAACGAAGCTCTCGTCGATCACGAAGAACTCGATATCGAACACCTTGATGCCTTCGCCATCGGCAACTGTCTTGAACTCCTGGGCACTCTGGCTGCCCACAGGCAACTCGTAGAAAGGGGCTCCGGGAAAGGCGGGGTGCAGACGCAGGCCTATCGACGCAAAACCCGCCCGAGCAGCTATCACGGCGAATTCCTTGGGCGGCAGCGCGATGGATGAAAAATGCGCCACGCCCAGTTCAAGCCCCGGTCTTGGCGTCGCGACGGTCATCACAAGATCCCCTTTGTCGCGAGGTGATTGCGCAGATTGGTTCCCGTGCGGTGAATATGCTGACGCAACATATCGCACGAATAGTCCAGATCCCGCGCGACGGCTCCCTGAGCAATCTCACTGTGCTCTTGGCTAACGTTGCGGTCACCCGACGTGCGGGTCAGAAACACCCGGCGATAACGGTCGTTGAGATTAAGAAGCAGTCTGCAGAAATGGAGCAGGATCGGCTTCCCGCAGCCAGAGATGAGTGTCAGATGAAATTCGCGGTGGAGCTCTTCCCAGCGCTCCAGTGTCTCTGGCCGAGCCGCGTCGCGCTCGGTGCGGTTAAGGCGATGCAGCGCGCGCATGACGTTGCCCTCCCACTCCACATCGCCGAGCCGCATGGACTCGCGAAGCGCAAAGACTTCAAACTCTTCGCGCAGGGTGGTGATCTCTTCCAGATTGGCCAAGGAAATTGATGAAACGCGGTAGCCGCGATTGTCCTCGAACTCCACTAGGCCGTCCGATATCAGCCGCGCCAACCCTTCACGCAGCGGACTGAGGCTTACGTTGAACGTCTTGCGCGCCTTGTCGAGATTGATCTTGCTGCCGGCCTGAAGCTCGCCGGAGATGATCGCCTCACGAAGACGGGATGCAAGCTGGCTCCCAATTGTGTTTTTGCCGTCGTCAAGAAATCCAGAAGACGATGGGGCATCTTCTGTCGTCGGAGCAAATGCGCCGTCGTCATCCGGTACCATTGTTCCTCCCAAGGCTCCCCGAACTAATTGTCGATGATCGATACAATAAACGATTATTCGTGTCAACGTGAGAGCTCTGAAATCTGCAAAAAGTCGAGCCTCAGCTAACTTTGTGCGATTAATATGTATTGGAATCAATGGACTACCATGGCCATATCCTGTTTCTCTCGGCTATTGGCGCCGCCAAGAATGTACGGCGACCTTGACAGATAATCGATTATTTGGATAGTCGAGGAAATCGGGAGGTAGCCCACATGGTGATCAAAACTGAAAGCGATCTGACGCCAGCCGTCCTCGCTGTGATGAATCGCACTGAAGACCCCCGCCTGCGAGAAATCCTCGTCGCGATGGTCAAGCATCTTCATGCCTTCGTGCGCGAGGTTCGACTGACGGAGGTCGAGTTTCGGGAGGCGACAGCCATGCTGAATGAGATCGGGAAGCTGCATACTGATCACCACAACGAGTTTGTGCTGATGGCCGGTTCTCTTGGCGTGTCTTCACTTGTCTGCCTGCTGAACAATGGCGACAGAGGACAGACTGAGACCTCCCAGTCGCTGTTGGGCCCATTCTGGCGCCTCAACTCTCCGCGAGTCGAAAATGGCGGAACGATTATCCGATCCGAGACGCCGGGCACTCCCTTGTTCGTGCATGCCAAGGTCGTTGACCGCGACGGTAAGCCAATTGCCGGCGCCGAAGTGGATGTGTGGCATGCATCTCCCGTCGGTCTTTATGAAAACCAGGACCCGGACCAGGCCGAGATGAACTTGCGCGGCAAATTCATGACCGACGAGCAAGGTCGGTTCTGGTTCAGGACCGTCAAGATGGTCGGGTATCCCATACCGGTCGATGGCGTGGTCGGACGCTTGCTCAAAGCTCAGGGACGTCATCCGTACCGACCGGCGCACCTGCATGCACTGATCTTCAAGCACGGATACAAGACGCTGATTTCCCAGGTCTTCGACCCCAGCGACCCGAACATCGACTCCGATGTTCAGTTCGGTGTCACGGCGGCCCTGACCGGCGACTTCATTCGCCATGAGGAGCCCCATCCGACCGAAACGGATATTCCTGGTCCATGGTTCTCGCTCGACTACACCTATGTCATGGAACCCGGCGAAGCAGTTTTGCCGCGTCCCCCGATCAAATAAATTCACTATCAGCAGAGCAAACGATATGATCACCGAAGAAGAACGCCGGGCCGCGGCAGACGCGCTGCTCAAAGCTGAAATCGAGCGGAAGCCGATCATACAGCCAAGCGAGACCTACCCGGACCTCGAACTCGAGGACGCCTACCGGATTCAGGCTTTGTGGGCGGAGGCGAGGGTGGCCAAGGGCGCACGGATCGTGGGGCATAAGATCGGCCTGACGTCACGCGCAATGCAGATGGCTTCGAAAATGACGGAGCCGGACTACGGCTGCATTCTTGACGATGCTCTCTACAACGACGGAGCGCAGATCAGGGCTGACTTGTTTATCAAGCCGCGCCTCGAGGTCGAGCTGGCCTTTGTTATGGGTGAGGATCTCGTCGGGCCCGGCACCAGGATCTATGACGTCATGCGTGCGACCGAGTTCGTTGTCCCGGCGCTCGAGATTATCGACTACCGGACCGAAGTCCCTCGAGCGATCACCGATACCATTGCGGACAACGCGGCTTTCGGCGCCCTCGTCGTTGGCGGCCGTATAATTCGCCCGATGGACATTGATATCCGTTGGGTCGGAGCGACTCTTTCCAAGAACGGCATCATCGAGGAGTCGGGCGTGTCGGCGGCGATCATGGGACATCCGGCAGCCGGCATCGCGTGGCTGGTCAACAAACTTCATGCTGTGGGCGGTGGCCTGAAGAAGGGACAAATAGTCCTGGCCGGCTCCTTCACGCGTCCTGTCGATATCGCGAAAGGTGATGTCATTCAGGCCGACTATGGCCCTGTTGGCTCCATCGGCGTGTCGTTCGTTTGAGGTGCTAGATGGAACATCCTGTCAATCGGTTCAAGCAGAAGCTTCTTGCTGGTCAAAGTCAGATCGGACTGTGGTGTGGCTTGCCGGGAAACTACGCCGCGGAAATCGTTGCGCCTTCAGGTTTCGATTGGCTCCTGTTCGACACGGAACATTCTCCGGGTGACGTTCTGACCGTCCTGCCACAATTGCAAGCGGTCGCACCATACGACGTTTCCCCAGTCGTCCGCCCGGCCATCAACGACCCCGTTCTCATCAAACGTTTCCTGGATATTGGCGTTCAGACACTGCTCATTCCTTACGTTCAGAACGCAGAAGAGGCGAAAGCCGCAGTCGCGGCCGTGCGATATCCTCCGGATGGAATTCGTGGTGTTTCTGCCCTGACGCGCGCCACTCGTTTCGGGCGAGTTGCGAACTATGCGCAAAATGCGGAACGGGAAATTTGCCTGTTGCTACAAGTCGAGACGCGGGAAGCGCTTGGCAACCTGGAGGCGATTGCCTCTGTAGAGGGAGTGGATGGCGTATTCGTAGGACCGGCAGACCTGGCAGCGAGTTTCGGACACAGGGGCCAACCGAGCCACCCGGAGGTGGTCGATGCAATTGTCGACGCGATTGAACGTCTGAAATCGTTGGGCAAACCTGCGGGCATTCTTACCCCCGATGAGAAGTTCGCGGCACGGTGCATCTCGCTGGGAACACTATTTACTGCTGTTGGTGTCGATGTCGCTGTCCTGGCAAGGGGATCGGAAGCACTGGCGGCACGATTTGCATCTCACGGAGCGCACCACGATGCCGCAACGTGATGAGCTCCTCACTGAAATCGCACCGACGGGAGTCATCAGAGCGGCGGTCAACATGTCGAATGCCGCACTTGTCCAACTCGATCCAGTGACAGGCACCCTAACAGGGCCGAGCGAGCAGATCGCGATCGAACTTGCGGCAGAACTCGACTGCGGTTTGTCGCTGGTTCAATACGGATCGGCCGCTGACATTCTTGCCGCTGCCGAAGGCAACGAGTGGGACGTTGCGTTCATTGCTTCCGATCCATCACGTGCCGACAGGTTCTCCTTCTCGCCCCCCTATACCACGGTGACCGCCAGCTTTCTGGTGTCAGACAGTAGCCCGCTGGGCAGCGTGGAGCATGTTGATGTCGAAGGGGTGCGCATTGCCGCCGCCAGAACCGCTGCGTATACAAAGCAGCTTGAGCGACAGGTTAGAAATGCAATTGTCCTCCATACCGAAAATCCCGCCTCCGCCCTGGACATGCTTGTATCCTCCCGGTGCGATGCGGCTGCGGGCTTGACCGAGTCCCTGTCACGTTTCTGCGAAGAGAATCCAGGTTTCCGCGTTGTTGAGGGGACATTCTCGAAAGTGCCTCAGGCGATCGCTGTGCATCGGAGGTGTGTTCACGCTTCAACCTTCCTGTCGGACTTCATCCAGCAGCATTGCAGTGCGGGTAAGCCGAACAACTGAAGAAGTTGGCGGGACATGGGGAGGGAGCCAGGTCGAGGGGACGCGACACGTCAAGTCCCAAATAGTCATGGAATCCTCTTCCCTCTCAAGCGTTCCCACTCGCGGCGAAGCCTACGCGCTGACGCCTAAGCTCGGAAGAACTCCTGCCGCAACTCTCTGCCAAAGCCCCTATGCGATTCAAAACAATCTGCTTCAGGTCGGGGCGAATGCGGGCGCTAGTCTCGCGGTTCGCCCGCTATGGTGAGTGCGGCACGGATCGGGCTGTGCCGATGCGTCCCATGAATCCGGCAATAGAGAGGTCATGCATGAAAACGCTGCTGCTCAAGAAGGATGAAGTAAGGCAGCTAATCGGTATGGCGGAAATCATCGGCGCGGTGGAAGAGGCTTACAAAGGCTTTAACAGTGATCAGGTGGAACAACCTGACTATATCGGAATAGATCTGCCGTCGCCTCGGGGGGAGATTGACTTCAAGCTTGGTTACTACAAAGCCAATGAAGTGATCTCCATGAAGGCGTCTTCTGGAGGGTTCATTGATAACCCGACAGCACACGGCCTGCCCAATGGCATGGCGACCATTCTCCTGTTTGATGCCAGGAGCGGTGCGCTGATTTGCATTATGGATGGAAGCTTGATCCTCGGTCTCAGAACCGGGGCGGCTGGAGCCGTTTCCGTAATGGCACTGGCAAGGAAAAATGCCAGAAGAATTACATCGATCGGGACAGGCAATCAGGCACGAATGCAAATCCGGGCGATCAACGAGATCATGAAGATCGAAGAGATCCACGCATGGGACAGTAATCCGGACACGGTTTCCAAATACAAGACGGATATCGAAAGCGAATTCGGCATTCCTGTAATCATGGCAAACTCCAAAAAAGAGGCCGTTGAGCAGGCCGATATCCTGATTACGACGACCCGCGGGAAAGGGTCGCTTGTGGAAGCGGATTGGGTGAAGCCCGGCACCCACATCGTTGCAATCGGTACAGATCAACAAGGTAAACAAGAACTGGATCCAGAGCTCTTCAGGAACGCAAAAGTAGTCGTCGACTCAATTGCGCAGTGCGCCGAAAAGGGCGAGACCTGGCACCCGCTGAATAAAAACATCATCGCCAGAGACGACATCCATGGTGAAATCGGCGAGGTATTGCTGGGAAGGAAGCCGGGACGAGAAAGTGATGATGAAATCACGATTTTCGATTCCACGGGGATGGCCATACAAGACAATACGACAGCCAGCAAAATCTATCAGAACGCCATAGCCAATAACGTCGGCACGTTCTTTCAGTTCTTTGAGTAATGACTATGCGCAACTACCCCACCATTCAGGACATCCGTGAAGCTCAGGAACGGCTGAAACCGCACGTCAAGCACACGCCGCTATTGCGTGCGGAAAAAATAGAGAAAGCCGCTGGTTGTGAGCTATATCTCAAACCGGAAACCCTGCAGATTACTGGCGCATTCAAAATCCGCGGCGCCCTGAACAAGGCTCTCTCGCTCTCGAGAGCAGAGATCGCAAACGGCATTATTGCGACGTCGTCGGGCAATCATGCCCAAGGGCTTGCTTATGCCGCCAGGATGCTGGGCGTAAAAGCGATATTGGTCGTTCCGGTCACCACGCCCAGAATCAAGATCGAAAACACAAAAGCCCTCGGGGCAGAGGTCATTCTTTTCGATGGCGACACCGCCGCCAGATGGAAAAGGGTGTATGAAATCGCTGAAGAAAACAAATACGCTACTGTTCACGCTTTCGAGGACCCCATCGTGATGGCCGGTCAGGGAACGATCGGCTGTGAAATCCTGCAGGACCTGGACGATATAGATACGGTCATCGTTCCCGTGGGCGGCGGAGGCCTAATCTCCGGAATCGCGACGGCTATCAAGGAAACGAAGCCATCGGTGCGCGTTATCGGGGCGGAGCCTGCCTTGACACCGAAGTATTTTCACAGCCGGATCAATAAGGAGCGCACATCGCTTCCCTTGAAGAACACGATTGCGGATGGCTTGAGGATAAGCGTTCCGGGTCAAAACCCGTATCCGATTATCGAAAAATATGTGGACGAGATTGTTCTCGTTGACGACGAGCACATCATCACAGGAATGCGTGCTCTTGCCAAGGATGCGAAATTGATCGCTGAACCAGCCGCCTCGATTGGCGTCGGAGCACTGTTGGCGGGCAGCATAGACGTCAAGCCCGATGAAAAAGTCTGCGCGGTGTTGTCTGGCGGGAACTGGGATCTACGCGACCTTGCCGAGATATACAATGTAGCGGGGTAATCAGTTCCACCTTCGGTCAGTTCACCACCGGCCGCAGTTAACCTTCTGCGATCCTCATCGCCAGGAATCTGCCCGTCCGGAATGCGGCCCGAAACACGTCATTCGGGGATCCGCTTGGCGACGACCGCTCTCCACCCGCTACCGCCGTCGAGAGCAGCGAAGCTAAAGGTCGTCTTCGGGCACCCGCCAATCCGCAACCGGCCCCAAAGTGGAAATGGTTTCCGCTTTGCGCCCGCATTTCGGTCGCAGTGCCCGCGGTGGCGTCTTCCCGAAAGCAGACGTCGATCAAGCTAAGCTTCGACGGCATCAATGCGCCATGAGCGGCCGTCGCTTAGACCGCTCGAACTTCGGCAAGTCGCTGTTTCGCGTATTTGTCATCCCAACAGACGGCGGCTTCCCATGCGGCCGATGCTTGCGCGGCGATGTCATACGCCCCGGCTTCCAGATCGGCAGCATTATGGGGCAAGACGAGGTCAAGGTCGGGCACGTCGATATGCGACTCATCCCAGTCGATCAGTGCGACGCGGTCCGTGGTCATGCGGATGTTGGCAGGGTTGTTGGGATTGCCGTGGACGACGCTTGTCTCACGTCCGATAAGCCGTGCCCATGCCGCGCGGCATCGAGCGACGCCATCTGGCGGCATCGCGGCAAGGTCGATCCTCGTCCCCGTCTCGGCATGCAGGAGGTCCGTCGAGGATCGCCACCCTGGGCGCTGCGGCCAGCCTTGCGTCAAACGATGCAGTTCGCGGAGGGTCTCGGCTACGCGCCGCCAGTCGCCCTCGGTCTCGGGTGGTCCGCCATGTATGTATTTCATAACCATCAGGCCATCCGCGAATAGCCGGCCGTCGACCGCCGGGATCGGCACCGGCACGCTCAGACCTTCACGGTCAAGGTGCCGGAGGAGTTCAACCTCCCACGCCAGATCAGCGTTGCTCCTGGTACCCAGACGACTGACTGCAAGTTGCCCGTGGATGTGCACGCTCCAGACGTCATTGGCAACCCCGCCAGCGAGCCGTTCTATGCGAACCGCGTCTTTACCCCACAGCTCTAGTGCTTCCCATCCCACTCGCGGCGTCCTTGATCAACCCGATTGAGACCTGGGTAAACCAAGCGCAGGAACGGGACAACGTGGATCAGCTGGGCTACGATAACGCTGTTAAGCTTGTGCGCATTAATGCGGATCGAACGGCAGCCCGGGTCCTCAGCGTCCGACTTGGCCCGGTAGCAATGCGCCCCCATTTCAGTCTTAGAGAAAGCTTTGGCTCTTAGCGGAAGACGACATGTTAGGCGCTTAAGGAAGGACGGCCGCATCTGGCAGCATTCGCACCGGTGCGCCTCACTGCCATCAACGGTGGTGCGCCTGAAGCGGGACGCTAATAAGCCAGCTGCGCGCGTAGGCTTGGGACGATCCAGTCGAGGAAGCACCGCACCTTCAGCGGCAGGGGATCGGCTGGTCCATGGATAACGTTCACAGGTAGCGGTTCCGGTGCAAAGTCCGTCAGCAATTCGTGCAGAGCACCGGAGCGCAACTGATCGGAGATCTGGTAAGACAGCACGCGGATAATGCCGATACCGGCTATTGCAGCCTGAATGGCAGCCTCCGTCGTATTGACCGCGAATTTGGGGCGCGGCTCGATGGTAAAGGCCGCGCCGTCCCGGCGGTAGCGCCATTCCGGCGCGGTCGCAAAGCCCTGAAAGCTTATGCCGTCATGCTGGCTGAGGTCTTCCGGCTGACGCGGAACGCCTCGGCGGGCAAGATAGTCGGGGCTCGCGCAGATCACCCGTCGGACGGCGCCGACGCGCGTTGCGATAAGCGCGCTGTCCGCCAAGTGTCCGATCCGCAGGGCCACATCGACGTGCTCATCTGCCAGACTTAGCTGCCGATCGGCGAGGGTCAGGCGCAGGTTGATATCGGGTTGCTGCTTCAGAAACTCCAGAGCTATTGGCAGCAGATGGCGCTCGCCGAAGGCAATCGGTGCGGTCACATGCAGCCCTCCACGCAGCGCGCCATAGTCGCCGCTGGCCTGCCGCTCGGCCGCATCCAGTTCCTCCAGAATACGACGTGACGCGGCGACGAAGCTGCGCCCCTCATCCGTCAAGGTGAGGCCGCGGCGGGTGCGCAGGACCAGGCGCACGCCAAGGCGTTTTTCAAGATCCGCGACCCTGCGGCTGACCGTGGCGAGCGGTGCATGCAATCGCCGCGATCCAGCCGAGAGGCTGCCGGCGTCCACCACCGCCAGCAGCACCGACATCGCTTCAAACCGATCCATCCAATCCTTCCGGAAATTGAGAGGAAAGTTCCTGAAATGGCAGGATACCCTATTGATTTCGGATATCCTAGCTTTTGTGTCGTGCCAAGGGGACGCCGGCCGGCTCCCCGTATTGCCAATGATCAGGAGAAAGACGTCATGCCTCAACTTTCACGTCGTGCCTTTGCCAGCGCTCTTCCTCTCGGCCTCCTCGGGGGAGGACTGATCAGTGGCGCACCGGCCCTTGCCGCCGCGCAGAATACCGCCAAAACGCCGGTCAGCATTACGCCGCTGGCGCAGATCCGCATCGGTCGCTTCGCGGTGACGGCGCTGACAGACGGGTATGCCGATATGCCCTTCGACTATTTTCCGGGACGCGCCCCGGCCGAGGTGGAGCAGGCGGCAGTCGCTCAGTTCACCGCCCGGCCGAGTGGGGTGCGGTTCCTCTTCAACCAGTATCTCATCGATGATGGCGAGCGCCGCATCCTGATCGATGCCGGTGCAGCGGGCTCGATCGGGCAGACCGGTAAACTGCCGCAGGCGCTCGGTGCGCTTGGCCTGCAGCTTGACCAGATCGACGCGGTGATCGTGACGCATATGCATCAGGACCACATGGGCGGTCTGATCGCCGGAGGCAAGAACAACTACCCCAAGGCGGAGCTCTACATCGATCGTCGCGACGTCACCCATTGGACCGACCCGGCCAAGCGCAGCGGCGCGCCCGATTATCTGCAGACCAGCTTTAAGATGGCGGAGGAGGTGGTGCGCCTCTACCCGAAACTCCAGGCGATTGACGGAGAACGCGAAATTGTGCGCGGCGTCTCAATTGTCGACCTGACCGGCCATACACCCGGCCATATCGGCGTGCGGGTCGAAGATGACGGGAAGAGCCTCATCATGGTCTCGGACATGATCTTTCCGGTCGTGCATCCGGGGGCGACCGACGTGTTCTTCCTGTTCGAGCAGGAGCGTGCAGCGGCCAAGGCGATGCGCGACCGCTTTTTCCCTCGCGCCGCTTCGGAAGGCGCACTCATCGCCGCCACGCACATGCCCTTCCCAGGGCTCGGCCGTGTCGTCGCCGACCGTGGGCAGATGCGCTGGGAGGTGGCGGACTGGGCCTTGCAGGATTGAAGTTAGCTCCGGCGGTCTAGAAAGTTAGGAATGGAATGAGCAGCAGATATCTCAGTATCGCCACGACGCCCTCCGTAGCGGCCGCACAGGAGCACTATGGCAGCGCGGAGCAGTGGGCGCGGATCGGCGCGCGCGCTCACGCAGCCGAAACTGCGCAGAGCCAGCGCCTCGGTCCGGCAGAAACGGCCTTCATCGGCGCGCGCGACGGTTTTTATCTTGCCAGTGTCTCGGAGACCGGCTGGCCCTACGTCCAGTACCGTGGTGGGCCTGCAGGCTTTCTCACCACGGTTGACGCATCGATGCTCGGCTTTGCGGATTTTCGCGGTAACCGGCAATACATCACGACAGGCAATGTCAGCGCCAATGACCGCGTCTCACTGTTTCTGATGGACTACGCGCACCGGCGGCGCCTGAAAATCTATGGTCACATGCGCGTCATCGATGCAGAAGACGATCCGGTGCTGGCGAAAAAGCTGACCGTACCCGATTATCCCGCAAGGGTGGAGCGTCTCGTCCTCATCGCGGTGGAGGCGTTCGACTGGAACTGCCCGCAGCACATTACGCCGCGCTTCACTCTGGCTGAGCTGGAGCGTTGGCGATTGGAGTAACCAGATGTTGTTTTTCCTCGGTAAAGGCTTCCAGGCCATTGACCAGCCGGATGGTCATGACCCCTCAAGGCAATAATACATGCCGGGGCGGCTTAAAAGCGTTGCAGCACGAACAATGTCGTAGGCGCTCTCGGCCGCATTCTCGAATGTCATATTGTCGTAAATGTAGGCTTCTTGGCGATACAAGGCGGCGATAAACCCGGCAAGACCGCCGCCCATCGAATGCCCTGTCAAAATCGCGTTGGCCGCAGTCGGATCTCCAGCTTCTGTGCCCGTTATTTGCTGATAGAATTGTGCGGCCAGCCAGGCTTGGTCGTTGGTTGAATGCCCAGCGCCCACAAAATAGCCATTTAGTACGTCAACGAGAATAGTACCGTCACTCTGGGGACTGGTACCGCGATACGAAATAACGGTCGGACCATCCCAGTCGTAGGAAATCGCATAGAATCCGGCGTCGATATCGAGTCGCTGATCACCCTCAGTCAAGATCGACGAGTCACGACCAATTACGGCGCTCCCTATACGGGTGCCTGTGAGTTGGAGACCCGGATTGTATCCACGGTTGTAAGAGTCTATGGACAAAATTGCCTGAAACAACTGCCGCGAAATAGTCATCGGCCTAATTCCTTGTCACAAAATCGTTTGGAGAAATCTGAAATGCGAATGGTGGCTGGACAAAAGGTCCGTTCTTCTTGAAGTCTTCCTTCATCTGCACGGACCATTTTTTGAAGAAATCCGGACCAAGGACCGCCTCTACATTGCCCTTGGTCACGGGATCGTCCGTCAGCGATATCGTGATCGCCTTCAGGCGAACGCCGGGACCAAACGTAAGGTCAAGGTGACGGGGATCGACTTCATTAATGCTCGCCGGATTGCCCACATCGTCAATTGTGGCTAGGTCCGGATAGTTGTCGGGAGACAGAACGCGTTCGTCTCGGAGCTTTTCCAGGCGAGCGAATTCGCTACGCACTTCATCGCTAGACAACACCTTCTGCCGCGGCGACCCAAACGCTTCCAAAGCTGTCTGATGATCGTACTGCCGTAGAAGTGCGAACAGGTATCTGCCCTTAAGCACCTCGTGAGCGTCCGGTGAGCGGATTTTGCTGAACGAGCCAGTTAGGCGATGTTCTGGCATTAGAACCAGCATTAGTGCTGGCACTAATATCAGATCTGAGAGGTTGGCATGGCTCGCATGGAGATCATTTCCGGCGTTGAGCGTAGGCGGCGGTGGTCGAAGGAAGCGAAGCTGGCGATATTGGCTGAAGCCGATCAACCGGGCGTTCGCATTGGTGATGTCGCTCGTCGCCATGACATTTATCCTGCGCAGATCCGTTTATGGCGGAAAGCGCTTAGCCACTTCGATGTGTCAGCAACGTTCCTTCCGGTCCACCTGGTCAACGAAGTAAGCCTCGGGCAGATGCCGGCGGCCGGCGGGGCGCCCGCGCTTATCAAGATCCAGCTACGAAATGGTCGCAGTTTGAAAGTTCCGGCGGACATTGAACGCAAGACGTTGTCATCGTTGATCGCGTGTGTTGAGGCTGCATGATCGGGCCGACAGGAAATGTGCGGGTCTACTTGGCTTGCGGGGTGACCGATATGCGGCGCGGTATCGATGGTCTGTCTGCTATGGTCGAGGCGGTGATCAAGGAAGCGCCGGGTTCCGGAGCGATCTTCGGCTTCCGTGGAAAGCGCGCCGACCGGATCAAGCTTCTATGGTGGGATGGCCAAGGGTTCTGCCTGTTTTACAAGATTCTCGAGCGCGGATACTTTCCTTGGCCGACGGCGAAAGATGGTGTTGCGCATCTGACGCAGGCTCAGTTGTCGATGCTTGTTGAGGGGATTGACTGGCGCCGACCAGCGTGGACTTCCGCCCCTGGCCGCACGGGTTAAAAGCTATATTTTACAGGCACATCCGGGGCAAAACGCTAGTGCTTTCGCTGCAAATCGGCTATGTTTTTGGGCATGAAAGCACCGCCGCTGGACAGTCAGGACGAGCTATTGGCATTGCGCGCGCTCGTCGCAGAACAGGCGGCGAAACTCAGCGCACAAGAAGCCGAAGTCATCAAACGCGACTCGATCATCGGCCTTCTGCGCGCGCAGTTGGAACTGCTCCGACATCGGCAGCACGGCGCATCCTCGGAAAAGATCGATCGGAAGATTGAGCAATTCGAGCTGATGCTCGAGGAGATCGAGGCTTCCCGCGCCGAGGCTGATGCTCGTTCCGGAAAAGGCCTGCTGCCAGATCTGGATGATACCCCCGACAAGCCGAAACGCAGACCTCTGCCGGATGGCCTTCCAACTGAAGAGCGGGTGTACACAGCGCCCTGCAGTTGCCCGACTTGTGGTGGCATGTCGTTCCTGAAGGCGGCCGACAAGGTGGTCCAGGTGATGGAGCATGTGCCGGCTTCGGTGAAGATCGTCCGGCATATCGAGAAGCGCATGGTCTGTAAGGACTGCGACACGACGGTATCGGGTGAGATGCCGAGCTTGCCGATCGAGCGAGGGAAACCTGGACCAGGACTGCTCGCACACATCATGGTCGCCAAATTTGACGATCATATCCCACTCTATCGTTTGTCCGAGATGTACGACCGGCTGGGGATAGACATCTCCCGGTCTGTCATGGCGGACTGGGTTGGCCGTGTGTCCGTTCTGCTCTCGCCCCTCATCTTGCTGATCAGAGCCCATATCGCCGCGGTCGACCGAGTACACACGGACGATACGCCGGTCGATGTTCTCGATCCAGGACGAGGAAAGACGAAGACCGGCAGGGTCTGGGTCTATGTCTTCGACGGCAGCGGCTACCAGGATCCCACGCCCGGAGCGATCGCCTATTACTATAGCCCCGACCGAAAGGGCGTGCATCCGGCTGAACACCTCGCTGACTTCAGCGGCGTAATGCATGCGGATGGCTATGCTGGCTATAGCAAGCTTTACGGCAACCAGATCATCGAAGCCGCCTGCATGGCGCATGTTCGCCGCAAGTTCCATGATGTGATCAAGCTCAAGCCATCTCCGATCGCCGACGAGGCTCTGTCGCGCATCGGTGCACTCTACGATATCGAGGATCGTATCCGCGGCATGTCTTCCGACGAGAGGCGAACACTGCGCCAGCAACACGCCAGACCCATTCTGGCGGACCTCAAGGCTTGGATTGAAACGTCGCTTTCGACGCTGCCGCAGAAACAGAAGCTTGCCGAAGCGATGCGATACGCTCTCTCGCGATGGGCAGCTTTGAGCGTCTACATTGACGATGGCCGTGTCGAAATCGATAACAACATAGCTGAGCGCGCTATGAGGCCACTCGGAATTGGAAGAAAAAATTGGCTCTTTGCTGGGTCAGACAAGGGCGGCGAGCGCATCGCCAATATCCTGACCATCATCGAAACAGCTAAACTCCATGGCCACAATCCAGAGACCTATCTGGCAGACGTCCTGACCAGGATCCAGAGCCATCCCAAGGATCGACTTGCGGAACTGCTCCCGTGGCAGTGGACTCCGGCAAAAGACCGGTACGAGGCTGCGTGATGGCACGCTCAAGGATCATCTATACCCTCAAACAGGTCGCTGAGATGATCGGCGAGAACCTCGAGTTGATCGAAGAGGTGACCGCCAACTCGGATAATATCAGCGAAGGCGAATTGCTTTATGTCCGCGACGGCAGCGAATACGGCACAAAGGGCCTGACCGAGAACGGCGTGGACGAGCTCCAGAATCTCCTCGCCGACATACGGACATGGGATGGTGGAATCCGCCAGTTTCTCGTCGATGAACAATGCGATCCGGATGTGGTCGACCGCGTAATGGCAGACGAGATGAAACGCGACCTATAATATCGGCCTCTCGACCAAGCGAAAATGCCTTCGCCGGACGCTCAC
>NZ_JBQENZ010000037.1:0-68777 GCF_052044935.1 Ensifer sp. 22460 | reverse complement strand
GAAAGAACCCTTTCGAGTTCCTCACGAGCTCCGCCGCCCACGTTTCTCTTTCTCTATATTCAATTGTCAAAAAACCGACGAACTCACCGTCCGTCAAACCGTTTCCTCAAAGCCCGAAACTCGCGTCCCAGACCCCAAAATCAGCCTCAGCCAACCAGGGAAACTCTAGAGCGAAGGTCGTCGTCGCCAGCAGCGCCGCCGCCCTCGTCAGTGATCGGGCTTATAGACCCCACACCTCCAAGACGTCAACAGCTAGTTTCATAGCTTTGATATAAATTTCATAAGTCATTGAAAATACAAATTAATTTCTATTCACAGGCATAAGCGGCAAATTTTCGCCCGGTTAAACGGGCGAAAATCCATCGACGCGGACGGATTAGCCGGCCTTTGCCTCGTCGTTGCCGCGCAGAAGGTGGATCAGGGCGGAAAAGTCTTCACCGCCATGACCGAGCTTCTCGAACATCGAATAGAGCTGGGCTGCCTGTGCGCCCATCGGCGTGGTCGCACCCGCTGCACTTGCGGCCTGCTGCGACAGCTTCAGGTCCTTCAACATCAGGCTCGCGGCAAAGCCCGGCTTGTAGTCATTGTTGGCCGGCGAGGTCGGGACCGGACCCGGCACGGGGCAATAGGTCGTCAGAGACCAGCATTGGCCGGACGAAGTCGACGCCACGTCGAACAGGGCCTGGTGCGAAAGCCCCAGCCGTTCGGCCAGCACAAAGGCTTCACAGACGCCGGCCATGGATATTCCGAGGATCATGTTGTTGCAGATCTTCGCCGCCTGGCCCGCACCGGTTCCGCCACAATGGACGATCTTCTTGCCCATGGCATCGAGCAACGGCTTACCGCGGGCGAATGCCTCGTCGCTGCCGCCGACCATGAAGGTCAGCGTGCCGGCCGCAGCACCACCAGTTCCACCGGAGACGGGAGCATCGAGAGAGGGGCAGCCGATCTTTTCCGAGAGCGCATGCGCCTTGCGGGCGCTATCGACGTCGATCGTCGAACTGTCGATCAGGAGCGTGCCCGGATCGACGAAGCCGAGGAGTTCGTCCCAGACATAGAGGACATGGGCGCCGGCGGGCAGCATGGTGATCACGCATTCGGCGCCGCGCACCGCGTGCGCGATCGAGCCCGCGACGGAGACCCCGGTTTTCGCCGCGGCGTTGCGCGAGGCTTCCGACAGGTCGAAACCGCTGACCGCATGGCCCGCCTTCACCAGATTGGCGGCCATAGGCCCGCCCATATTGCCGAGCCCGATAAAGGCGATCTTCATCATGTCATTCCTCCTCTCATTGAAACTCGGCCAAAACCGAACAGCGTCCCATCCTCAGGCGCTAAAACAGTGGCGGGTGATCCTTCCTGCCGAAACGCGACAGCAAGGCAGGTGTGACACCGGCCAGCGCCACCGACCATTTTGGATTGCGGTCCTTGTCGATCACCGCAGCACGCACACCTTCGTAGAAGTCGGGGTTACCAAGCATTCCGAGCGTCGCGGAATATTCCCGTTCGAGGCATTCGTTCAGCGACGCGCTGCGGCGGCCAGCGCGCAAGAGTTCGAGCGTCAGCTTCATGCTCAGCGCCGAACGCGAATTGAGCAGCGCCAGCGTTTCCTTGGCGAAATCGGAACCATCAGCCTCGAGCGCCGCCAGGATCTCTTCAACCGTATCAAAGGCGAAGCAACGGTCGATCAGCGCAAAGTGGTTTTGAAGCGGCGTTGCCGGCGCTTCCGAAGCGTGCTTTGCAATCACCGCGTTGACATCGGCGCTGCCTGCCGTCGGCGGCAGCGCGGCAAGATCAGCGGCAAGTGCTTCCAGTTTGTTCGCGGCGACGAAACTATCTGCAAGCCGCGCATGGATGGCATCGGCTGCGACGATGTCCCGCCCGGTCAGACCGAGATAGGTGCCGAATTCACCGGGCGCCCTGGGAAGAAGCCAGGTGGCGCCAACGTCAGGGAAGTAGCCGATCCCGGTCTCCGGCATCGCAAGCCGGGTCCGCTCGGTGACGATGCGGTGGCTGCCATGGGCGGAAATCCCGACGCCGCCGCCCATGACGATGCCGTCCATGATCGCGATATAGGGTTTGCGGTAGCCGGAGATGCGGCTGTTGACGACGAATTCCTCGCGCCAGAACTGCGCACCTTCCTCCGGCCGCTCGCGGCCACTCTCGTAAATCATGCGGATATCGCCACCGGCGCAAAGCCCGCGCTCGCCCTCGCCGGTCACCAACACGGCGGCGACGGCCGGATCATTTTCGAACTCGGTCAAAGCCGCGGCGATCAACCGGATCATCGGCACGTTGAGGCTGTTCAATGCCCGCGTGCGGTTCAGCCGGATTCTGCCGATCGCTCCTCGCCGCTCGACGATGACTTCAGGCGCCTGCATTTCCATGAACGATCTTTCCTGTTTCTGGCCTATTTCCGACCGATGAGCGAACGCGCCACGATCAGGCGCATGATCTCGTTGGTGCCCTCGAGGATCTGGTGCACCCGGAGGTCCCTGACAATCTTCTCGACACCATAGTCTGCGAGATAGCCGTAACCGCCGTGAAGCTGCAGCGCGTCGTTGGCGACGGCAAAGCAGCGGTCGGTGACGAAGCGCTTGGCCATGGCGCAGAGTTTTGTCGCTTCGGGGTCGCCGGCATCAAGCGCAGATGCCGCGCGCCAGAGGAAGGTGCGGGCGATTTCGAGGTCGGTCGCCATGTCGGCGAGACGGAACTGCAGCGCCTGGAACTCGCCGATCGCCTTGCCGAAGGCGCGGCGCTCCTGGACATAGGCCAGCGCCTTTTCGAAGGCGGACTGGGCGCCGCCGAGAGACGCGGCGGCAATGTTCAATCGCCCGCCATCGAGCCCGCCCATGGCGATCTTGAAACCGTCGCCTTCCGCGCCGAGGCGGTTTTCCGCCGGCACGCGGACACCATCGAGCATAACGGCGCGGGTGGGCTGGACGTGCCAGCCCATCTTTTTCTCATTGGCACCGAATGTGAGGCCAGGTGCGTCCTTCTCGACCACGAAGGTGGAGATGCCCTTTGGGCCGTCCTCGCCGGTTCGCGCCATGATCACGTAAAGGCCGGACTCGCCAGCGCCCGAGATGAACTGCTTCTGGCCGGTCAGGACATAATCGTTGCCGTCTCTCACCGCCTTGGTCTTCAGCGCCGCTGCATCCGAGCCCGAGCCTGGCTCGGTCAGGCAGTAACTCGCCAGCACCTCCATGGTCAGCAGCCTCGGCAGCAGCCGCTGGCGCTGCTCGTCCGTGCCGTAGCGGTCAATCATGCCGGCGCACATGTTGTGGATCGAGACGAAGGAGGCGACGGCCGGGCAGCCGGTCGCAAGCGCCTCGATGATGATCGCAGCATCGAGCCGCGTCAGTCCCGTGCCGCCGACATCGTCGCGGACATAGATGCCGGCCATGCCGAGCGCTGCGGCACCGCGCAGCGTGTCGACCGGAAAATGCTTCTGCTGATCCCAGTCGATCGCGTGAGGGGCGATCTCGTCGCGGGCGAAATCGAGCGCCATCTGACGAATGGCCTCCTGCTCCTCCGACAGGCGAAAATCCATATGCATGTCCTCCCTGACCGCATACCTCTGCAGGTTTCCTTCAATCGCAACCGATTAAAGGCAAAAATCTGCAGCGACCAAACGTGCCACAGCGACCTTTACGCGTTTTACAAGACGCGCGGCGCTGTAGGCGATGGAGGCCTAGTTACACCAAACTTCGTCCAGGCCCAGATGCAACTTCTCACAGGGTCTGTTCAAAAATGAACAGACCGTCCCAATCAGCTCTCGCTTAGACGATACGGCAGAGCGCCGCGTAAGTCATGGTCCACGATCAGGCGGCGTTTCAATGGCGGCACCGCACGGCTGGCGCATTTCGTGCGTTCGCAGATGCGGCAGGAAATGCCGATCGGATCGAAGGCGGCGCGGTTGCCAAGGTCCATGTCGTCAGCGTAGACGAAGGCATCGGCATAGGAGACCTCGCAGCCAAGCGCCAGCGCGTAGCGCGGCTGCGCCGCGCGGAAACCGCCGCCGCCCTTGGTGATCTGGGTGGCGAGACAGAGGTAGCGCACGCCGTCAGGCGTTTCGGCCAGTTGCCGGATGATCCGGCCCGGCGTCTCGAAGGCCTGGTGCACGTTCCAGAGCGGACAGGCAGCACCAAAGCGGGCGAATTGCAGCTTTGCGGCACTGTGGCGCTTGGTGATGTTGCCCGCCCGGTCGATGCGGGCAAAGAAGATCGGAATGCCTTTCTGCCCCGGCCGCTGCAGGGTCGAGAGGCGGTGGCAGACCTGCTCCAAAGACGCGCCGAAGCGGGCAGCGAGCAATTCGATGTCGTGCCTCAAGTCGCGAGCGGCCTTCGAGAAGGCCTGGTAGGGCAGGATCAGCGCGCCGGCAAAATAGTTCTGCAGGCCGATGCGACAGATCTCATAGGCCTCTTCGGTGCGGAAGCCGGCACTACCGGCCACCCGATCGATCTCCTCGCGGGCATGAAGCTGGGCGATCTGCAGGGCGATCTGGAAGTCGCGCGTTGCTGCGGGCGCATAGGGATTGAGGGTCAGGATGCGGGCGCGCGGATCGAAGCGGCGGATCGCCTCGTCGCCTGCCGCTCCGCGCACGACCCGAACGCCGTGACGCTGTTCCAGATAGCTTGCCAGCGCCGCATGATTGTCGCCTTCGCCGAGCCCGAGCTCGCCCGCCAGCCGCTCGGCAAGCATGTCGATCTCGTGAATGTAGTTGTCGACGAAATGGAAGAAGTCGCGCACCTCTTCGTAAGGGGTCGTTTCGACGAATGAAGCCCCGCGGCCGATGGTGTCGTCAATGCTTGCGAGCTGCTCGCTGTTGCGGCGATAGGCCTGATGGCAGGAGATCAGCGCATGCGCCAGCCCCGGGGCATTCTGCGCGACCAGCTTCAGCTCCTGCAAACTGGCCGAATAGGTTTCAAACAACGGATCGCTGAGCGCTTCCGACAGCGCCGAAAGCAGACGATCGCCCTCCCCGGTCGAAAGCTCGGCGATATCGATCTGGAATTTTTCGGCGAGCGCCAAAAGCACCGCGGCTGAGACCGGCCGCTGGTTGTTCTCGATCTGGTTGAGGTAGCTGGTCGAGATGCCGATGCGTTCTGCAAATTGGCCTTGCGTCGCCTTGTTCGCCTCCCGCAGTTCCCTGACCTTGCGGCCGATATAGAGCTTGCCAATCGCCATGTTTGCAACTTTGCAATTTACGTTTCACAAATTTCTCCATTTCACATTTGCACATGAAGAGGCGTTTTTCCATCCGGCCTTCGACGCTATTGCGAAGCTCGAAGCGCCTCTGCACAATCATTGAAAAATCGGGAGGGCACCATGCGCGCCATACTAGAACAGGTCGAAGCCCGCCGGGCAGAAGCAAGAGCCGGCGGCGGCCAACGACGGATCGACGCCCAGCACGGCAAGGGCAAGCTGACGGCGCGCGAACGCATCGAGGTGCTGCTCGATGAAGGCTCGTTCGAAGAATACGACATGTACGTCACGCATCGCTGCGTCGATTTCGGCATGGAGAGCCAAAAGGTCGCGGGCGATGGCGTCGTCACCGGTTGGGGCACGATCAACGGCCGGCAGGTCTATGTCTTTTCTCAGGACTTCACCGTTCTCGGCGGCTCCCTGTCGGAAACCCACGCGCAGAAGATCTGCAAGATCATGGATATGGCGGTACGCAACGGGGCACCAGTCATCGGCCTCAACGACAGTGGCGGCGCCCGCATCCAGGAAGGCGTGGCCTCGCTTGCCGGTTACGCCGAGGTCTTCCGCCGCAATGCCGAAGCCTCCGGCGTCATTCCGCAGATCTCGGTCATCATGGGTCCCTGCGCCGGCGGCGCGGTCTATTCGCCGGCCATGACCGACTTCATCTTCATGGTTCGCGATTCATCCTACATGTTCGTGACCGGGCCGGATGTCGTGAAGACAGTGACGAACGAGATCGTCACTGCGGAAGAGCTCGGCGGCGCGCGCACGCATACGTCAAAGTCTTCGGTCGCCGACGGTGCGTATGAAAACGACATCGAGGCACTGGAAGCGACCCGCCTGCTTTTCGATTTCCTGCCGCTCAACAACCGCGAAAAGCCGCCGGTCCGTCCCTTCCACGACGACCCGTCGCGGCTCGAAATGCGCCTTGACAGCCTGATCCCAGACAGCGCCGCCAAACCCTACGACATGAAGGAACTGATCCTGGCGCTTGCGGATGAAGGCGACTTCTTCGAATTGCAGCAGAACTTCGCCAGGAACATCATCACCGGCTTCATCCGCATGGAAGGCCAGACGGTCGGCGTCGTCGCCAATCAGCCGATGGTGCTTGCCGGCTGCCTCGACATCGACAGTTCGCGCAAGGCCGCCCGGTTCGTGCGCTTCTGCGATGCCTTCTCGATCCCGATCCTGACGCTGGTCGACGTGCCCGGCTTCCTGCCCGGCACCGCGCAGGAATATGGCGGCGTCATCAAGCATGGCGCCAAGCTGCTCTTTGCCTATAGCCAGGCGACCGTGCCGATGGTGACGCTGATTACCCGCAAAGCCTATGGCGGCGCCTATGACGTCATGGCCTCGAAACATATCGGCGCCGACGTCAATTATGCCTGGCCGACCGCCGAGATCGCCGTCATGGGTGCCAAGGGCGCCACCGAAATCCTCTACCGCTCGGAACTCGGCGACGTCGAGAAGATCGCCGCGCGCACGAAGGAGTACGAGGAGCGCTTCGCCAACCCGTTCGTGGCGGCAGAACGTGGCTTCATCGACGAGGTGATCATGCCACATTCGTCGCGCCGACGCATCGCGCGTGCTTTTGCGTCTCTGCGCAACAAGCAGGTCGATGTCCGCTGGCGCAAGCACGACACGATCCCACTCTGATGGAGGCGACGATGGAACGGGAGCCAGAGCGCATCATGACGCCGGAAGAAGCCAGGCGCGACCACTGGTCGATGCTGCGCTATATGGCCGTCAATGCGCTGATCGGCGTGGCGATTGGCGCGCTCACGGCTGGCGTGCTGATCTGGCTCAATATCGGCGCCGTCGGCACCCACATCGTCCGTTCGACGAGCCCGGTTCTCGCCACCCTCATGGTTGTCGTGCCCTTCGCATTGCTTTTCGGTGGGGCCGCCGCGGCATCGTCGATCGCGCTTCTTCCCTATCGCCGCAAGTTCAAACGCTGACGCGCCGCCCCAAGGATTTGAAAGAGAAACAAATGTTCAAGAAAATCCTCATCGCCAACCGTGGTGAAATCGCCTGCCGCGTCATCAAGACCGCAAAGAAGCTCGGCATCGCCACCGTCGCGGTCTACTCCGACGCCGACCGCGAGGCCATGCATGTGCGCATGGCGGACGAGGCGGTGCATATTGGCCCCTCGCCGTCAGCCCAGTCCTATATCGTCATCGACAAGATCATCGACGCGATCCGCAAGACCGGCGCCGATGCCGTTCATCCGGGCTATGGTTTCCTCTCGGAAAACGCCGCCTTTGCCCAAGCGCTCGCAAAAGAAGGCGTGGCCTTCATCGGCCCGCCGGTCGGGGCGATCCAGGCGATGGGCGACAAGATCACCTCCAAGAAGCTCGCGGCCGAGGCCGGCGTCTCGACGGTTCCGGGCCATATGGGCCTGATCGACGATGCAGACGAAGCGGTCCGGATCGCCGCGTCGATCGGCTATCCGGTGATGATCAAGGCGTCTGCCGGCGGCGGCGGCAAGGGCATGCGCATCGCCTGGAACGACCAGGAGGCGCGTGAAGGCTTCCAGTCCTCAAAGAACGAGGCAAAGAACGCCTTCGGCGACGATCGCATCTTCATCGAAAAATTCGTGACGGAGCCGCGTCACATCGAGATCCAGGTGCTTGGCGACAAGCACGGCAACACGCTCTATCTCGGCGAGCGCGAATGCTCGATCCAGCGCCGCAATCAGAAGGTCATCGAGGAGGCACCCTCGCCTTTCCTCGACCCCGAGACCCGCAAGGCCATGGGCGAACAGGCGGTCGCACTTGCCAAGGCCGTCGGCTACCACTCGGCCGGCACCGTCGAATTCATCGTCGATGCCAAGCGCAACTTCTACTTCCTCGAGATGAACACCCGCCTGCAGGTGGAGCATCCAGTGACCGAACTCATCACCGGGCTCGACCTCGTCGAGCAGATGATCCGAGTTGCTAGCGGCGAAAAGCTCGCCTTCGGCCAGGACGATGTAAAGCTCAATGGCTGGGCGATTGAAAGCCGGCTTTATGCGGAAGATCCCTATCGCAACTTCCTGCCGTCGATCGGCCGGCTGACGCGCTACCGTCCGCCGGTCGAGGGCACGCGCGACAACGGCACGGTGACGCGCAACGACACCGGCGTCTTCGAGGGCGGCGAGATCTCGATGTTCTACGACCCGATGATCGCCAAACTCTGCACCTGGGCACCGGACCGGCAGACGGCGGTCGAGGCTATGGCCGACGCGCTCGATCAGTTCGAAGTGGAAGGCATTGGCCATAACCTGCCGTTCCTGGCCGCGGTCATGCAACAGCAGCGCTTCCGCGACGGCCGGTTGACGACTGCCTATATCGCCGAGGAATTTGTCGACGGTTTTCACGGCGTTGCGGCCGATGAGCGGTCGCTTCGCAAGCTCGCCGCCGTCGCGGTCTCGGTCAATCAGATCTTGCAGGAACGGGCCAGCCAGATTTCCGGCACGATCGGCAATCATCGCCGCATCATCGGCCATGATTGGGTGGTCGGTCTCGGCGATCACGATATTGCGGTGACTGCCGGTTCGTCCGCTGACGGCTCCTATGTGAGCTTCGCCGATGGCTCGACGGTCACCATCGCCGGCGACTGGACGCCCGGTCGTACGCTCGCCACGTTCAACATCGACAATGAGCCCTTGAGCGTCAAAGTCGATCTGGCCGGCACCGCCCTCCGGCTTCGCTGGCGCGGCATTGATGTCGTTGCCCATGTCAGAAGCCCGCGGGTTGCGGAACTGGCACGGCTGATGCCGAAGAAGCTGCCGCCGGACACGTCGCGCATGCTGCTTTGCCCGATGCCCGGGGTGATCACCTCGGTCACGGTAAAAGCCGGCGACACGGTCGAAGCAGGACAGGCGCTCGCGGTCGTCGAGGCGATGAAGATGGAGAACATCCTGCGCGCCGAGAAACGGGCCGTGGTGAAGCGCGTGGCGGTCGCCGCCGGCGCCAGCCTCGCCGTCGACGAGCTGATCATGGAATTCGAATAGTGAAAGCCGCAAAGCCATCCAGGCTTTGCCCCTCACCCTGACCCTCTCCCCGCAGGCGGGGAGAGGGAAGTTAAGCGCCGAGAGTGCGACGGCCCCCTTCTCCCGTTGTGACTGGGAGAAGGTCCCGGCAGGGATGAGGGGCTGATTGAGACAAGCAGAATGCGGAGCACGTCGATGACCGAGAAAAACATCAAGGACTGGGAAGCGCTCGCCGAGAGAGAACTCAAAGCGGCGCCCGAAAGCCTCACCTGGCAGACGCCCGAAGGAATCGCCGTGAAGCCCCTCTACACGGCGGGAGATCTCGACGGCATCGATTATCTCACGTCGTTGCCCGGTTTCGAGCCTTTCGTGCGCGGCCCGCGCGCCACCATGTATGCCGGCCGTCCCTGGACGATCCGGCAATATGCCGGCTTCTCGACGGCGGAGGCCTCCAACGCCTTCTACCGGAAGAACCTGGCTGCCGGACAGAAGGGACTCTCGGTCGCCTTCGACCTCGCAACCCATCGCGGCTATGACAGCGACCACCCGCGCGTCGAGGGCGACGTCGGCAAGGCCGGTGTGGCGATCGACTCGGTTGAGGACATGAAGATCCTGTTCGACGGCATCCCGCTCGACGAGATGTCGGTGTCGATGACCATGAATGGCGCCGTCATCCCGATCCTCGCCTCCTTCATCGTCGCTGGCGAGGAGCAGGGTGTTTCGCGCGACAAGCTTTCAGGCACTATCCAGAACGACATCCTCAAGGAGTTCATGGTCCGCAACACCTATATCTACCCGCCGGAACCCTCGATGCGCATCGTCGCCGATATCATCGAGTACACGGCCAGGGAGATGCCGAAATTCAACTCGATCTCGATCTCCGGCTATCACATGCAGGAGGCCGGCGCGACGCTGGTGCAGGAGCTTGCCTTCACGCTCGCCGACGGGCGCGAATATGTGCGGGCGGCGCTCGCCAAGGGGCTCAATGTCGACGAGTTCGCCGGGCGGCTTTCGTTCTTCTTCGCGATCGGCATGAACTTCTTCATGGAAGCAGCGAAGCTTCGCGCTGCGCGCCTGCTCTGGACCCGGATCATGAAGGAGTTCGAGCCGAAGAAGCCGTCGTCGCTGATGCTGCGCACCCATTGTCAGACTTCGGGCGTCTCGCTGCAGGAACAGGATCCCTATAACAACATCATCCGCACGGCCTTCGAGGCGATGTCCGCCGCTCTCGGTGGCACCCAGTCGCTGCACACCAATTCGTTCGACGAGGCGATCGCGCTGCCGACGGAGTTTTCCGCCCGCATCGCCCGCAACACGCAACTGATCCTGCAGCACGAGACCGGCGTGACCAAGGTCGTCGATCCGCTCGCCGGGTCCTACTATGTCGAAAGCCTGACCAACGAGCTCGCAGACAAAGCCTGGCTACTGATCGAGGAGGTCGAGGCGATGGGCGGCATGACCCGTGCCGTCAATGCCGGGCTGCCGAAGCGATTGATCGAAGAGGCGGCGACCCGTCGCCAGGCCGCCGTCGACAAGGGCGAGGAGATCATCGTTGGGGTCAACAAGTACCGCCTCGACAACGAGGAGCCGATCGACATTCTGGAGATCGACAACAGCGCCGTGCGCGCCGCGCAGATCCGCCGGATCGAGGAAACCAAGCGTCGGCGCGACAGCGTCGAGGTCAAGAAGACCCTTACGGCGCTTGCTGAGATCGCATTGACAGGCGAAGGCAACCTGCTGGCCGCCGCCGTCGAGGCGGCGCGTGCCCGCGCCACCGTCGGCGAAATTTCCGATGCGATGCGTGGCGCCTTCGGCGACCACGCCGCGACGCCCAAGGTCGTCAGCAAGATCTACGGCAAGGCCTATGAAGGTGAGCCGGAGCTCGAGGTGCTCTCGGGGCGCCTCGACGAGGTCTCAGCAAAGCTCGGCCGCAAACCAAAAATAATGGTCGCAAAGCTCGGCCAGGACGGCCACGACCGCGGCGCCAAAGTCATCGCCTCGGCCTTCGGCGATATCGGTTTCGACGTGCTTGCCGGCCCTCTTTTCCAGACCCCGGAAGAGGCCGCCGACATGGCGCTGGCCAGTAAGGTCAATGTCATCGGCGTCTCCTCGCTTGCCGCCGGCCACAAGACGTTGATGCCGCAGCTTGCAGAAGCCCTGAAGAAGCGCGGCGGCGAGGATGTCATCGTCATCTGCGGCGGCGTCATTCCGCGTCAGGACTATGACTACCTGATGGACAACGGCGTGTCGGCCGTCTTCGGTCCGGGCACCAATGTGCTCGACGCCGCACGCGCCGTGCTCGACCTGATCGAAGGCAAACGCCGCAATATCTGACACGGCAAGGCGGAGGGTGTTTGGCTCTTCACCTGCCCCGTGCGGTTGTCGTCGCCGATTGGCGCAACTATGTTGTGGCCATGACGTCGATCGCCGAAGTGTTCGGACCCTTTGTCCTGATGGGGCGCCTCATCGCTCGCTTCTGGCCGCAGCTCCTCTTGATCGGGACCTGCGGCTACATCGTGCATGATCTCCTGATGCGTGCGGCAGTCTGGATCGGGCTGCAGCATCCGCTCGGTGGCATGGTGACGCTCTCCTTTGTCGTGCTGGCGAAGCTCGTCGTTATCGTCTTGATGTTCATGGCGCTTCGCCCCGGTTTGCCGGCACTCGAAGCGCTCCGCCAACAACCGGTGGCCACGCATGTCGAGACCACGGTGCCGAAAACCGATCGCAGGCTGCTCGCCGTCACCTCAGCCGCCATCCTGCCGTTCTTCGCCTATTACGCCGCCTGGGGTTTCCTCGGCGAGGCGGTGCGGGAATATTCGCGTTTGGCACTCGACGCCGTCGCCTTCGGCGAGAAGGGTGACTTCTTCGATATCCTGAAATCGCGCGGCGTCTTTATTTCGATCGCGTTGTGCTGGCTGGTGCGGTGGGGCGCAAAGCGCATGAGCAAGCGCAGCGAAACACCCTTCTGGCGACTGCTGGTCGTCGCGGCGGACGCGAGCTGGATCTTCATCGGGCTTTATGGCCTGTCGGTCTGGAAAGACCAGGTCATCACCTGGCTCGGCGCCGGCAGGCTTCTCAGCATGAACGGTTTCACCTTCACCGCCGTAGCGCATGCCGCCGAGACCTTCGTGCCGGTGGAACTGAGAAGACCCGATTGGAACACTGAGGCGGAGGGTCTGTTCTTCTATGCGCTTCTACCGATCATCTGGCTGGTCATGGCGGCGATCATCAATGGTTACGAGCTTTCGAGCCCGGAATCGCGCGCCAGGCCATCCTCGCCGCGGCCGCGGCGGGCCAGAACCTTTCGCAAGTGGATTGCCGATTTCCTCGACCACTTCGTCAGCGACTACCGCTCCCGCTACGCTCCGATATGGACCTGCCTGAAGCTGACGCTCGGTTCAGGGCTTGCGACGCTATTTGCCTTCATCATTGCCTACCGCGCCATCGCCTGGCTTGGTGCCTGGATCTGGTATGCGGCGACGCGAACCCTCGGCATGGGCGACCTCGCGAGTTGGCAGCTTGTCTTCGATGCACTCAGCCTTTTCATCGGCAGCCCTAGCGATCTCGACGGCGGCATCGTGCTCGACGCCGTGCGCATCACCTTGTTGGCGGCGATGCTCGAACATGCGGTTTCCGGCCAGGCTGAGAAGAGCGAAATCAGCTACGCGTCTACTTGAAGATCAGCGTTTCATCGCTTGCGCCCGGAAACTCAATCCTGAGTGAAAGATCCCGCGCCTCCGCGGGAACGATGAAGCTCTCGGCCATACGGACCGTGGCGCCAGTCTTGGCGTCGGTAAAGGCGAGCACACCGCAGCGCGGGCGTTCGGCCACCTCCGGATACATCTCCCGGACGATCGGCTCGGTCAGGGTGACGGGCTCAAAACGGCGCCCCTCGCTGTCGATCAGCCGGACGCGGCAGGCTCCTTGCGACAGAACGGCCGGATCGGTCGGCGACGCCTCGAATTCGGCGAGAATGACGCGCGCGTCATTGGTGCGCGGCAGCCGCCTCATGTCCAGAAGCTTCCACTGTCCACCGGCAAAGGCCTGCCCCGCTCCATCCTCGACGACGATCTCGGCCTTTTGGGTGGCAAGCCAATGCCCCTCTCGCAGGCTCTCCCACGCACGGACGACGAAGGCGAGCGGCAGTGCGACGACCAGCGCCAGCAGGCAGATCCAGAACGTGCGCTTCTCGCTCATAACGGTGTCTCCTCAGCGCGCCGCCAACGTCCAGGGCGTGCCGCTGCTGCCGCGCGCAATGGTGACGGACGGCTTGATATCGGTCGGCTGCTTGTCGCCGAGCGTAATCCAAAGCTCCTCAGCAAGCGGCATCACCAGGCTGCGGGCGACGAGCAGCGTGCCTTTGTCAACGGCCGCTTCGGGAAGTTCGAAGGCAAGAAGTACCGGCCTCGGCAGGCCTGGTTCGAGCCTTTCCGTCGGCAGATAGCCGGGCACGGTCGAGAACCGCTGGCTGAGCTCGTAGCGCAAACCGTTGCCTGCCAGCCACTCCGCCGAGGTCAGCGTCATCGTTTCGGTTTTCGCGACGGCCGCGCCTTCGATGATGAGCCAGATGCCGGATGTCGAGTATTCCTTGATCCGCCCGAAGCTCTCGACCCTGACCTGGCGTGCCAGGTGCACATTGGCCGCGCCGAAGGCGAAGTCCCGGCTCTCGACCCGCTCGCCGACTGCACCACGAACGGCAATCGGTGCCGTGATATCGCCGTAGCCAGGCGTGCTGCTTCGCATCGCGTACAGCGCTGCGATTGCAGACACTGAGAGCAGCAGCGCGCGAAGAGCCGACATCATTGCTCCGACGATCCCGTATCTTGCGTGACTGCCAATTCGACCACCGCGGCCTCGCCATCATCGAACCAGTTGGGCGCGCCGTAGAGGTTGTCACGCGGCTTGTAGATCTGTTTGCCGATGGACAGAGAAACCTTCTCCGGCTCCGGGCGATCCGCCGGCCATTCCCAGACCGCGATGAGCTTTTCCGGCATGTTTGGGTTGATGGCACTCGCGATCCATTTGTCCCTGGCGAGATAATAGACCGGCTCCGGCGATGCGATGACTCGCTCGTCCTTGATCGCGATCAGGTTCATAAAGGCATTGCTGGTGGTAACCGATCGGTTGTCGAGTTCGATATCCACCATCAGGAATCGCTTCGGCTCGAACGGCTTGGTTCCGGTCGGCGGCACGGAAGCCATGGTGGCGTCGTTGATCGTCACCCGCCACCGGCCGGTATCGATCGCCTCACCCTTGGCTGCGGTGACGGCAGGCACCGGATTCGCCGCATCATAGACTGCGGTCGCAAAGGAGACCGCAGCCGCAGCCATTCCGCCGATACCGGTGACCAGCATGATCAAAAGACGCTGCCTGATTTTCGATCGTTGCACGACCGGCATTTGTCCTCCGTCCGCCCCTTCGGATGTTGCAACCGGAAGATAGGGAGGTTCGCACGGAAAATCAAAACACGCGTATCGGGGCAAGCGTCTTTGTCGGCCCGCGTCAGGACATCAGTACCTAGATCCGTTGCATCTCGATCGGCGCCGGCTGATGACGCCAGTTCGTAGCAGGCAGCCCTCTTTCGAAGGTCGCGCGAATGGACAATGGCCTGCCTGTTGCCTGCGAAACCACCATGAACATCTGCAATTCAGGGCCACGCCGAACGAACTGAATACCGAAATGCTTGCCGCCATAGGCGCCAGCGACTGTGGATTTCCACTGCCCGGTCCCTGCGGCAAGCTCGAGGTCCAAAAAGTTCTCGATGTTCATGACGGCTTGCCAGCCGTTGTTGCTCGTGACCGTCAGCAGGTCGCCATGTCTTACGATGCCGATGTAGCACTGATCGCAACGCCCGGCCGTCGAAGTCAGTTGCCGCCATTGCCCCGCAAAGGCAGAGCCGTCCGCCCGCGCCGCGCCTGCAAGCGAAAAAGACAACAGGCAGACAACACCGACTCCCCGGAGAAATTTCACACTTCAACTCCCTGATTGTTCCCAGCCATCAGGCCGTTTGGAGCGTTGCCGACACATTCACTGATTGCACAATACACACACAGCAACCCAGAAGAAAATAGTTGAGATGTCGGATGCTTTCCGACCGCTTTGCGGGCAGCTTGCCCCCGCATTGGCGCTTGCCTTCTTGCCGCGACGGACGACAATCGAGTGGAGCGGAAAAGGGTGAAACCAGATCCCGTTTCGTCCTGTGTCCTCCGCTTCACCTGGGAGGCCTTCGATGCGAAAACTGCAGTCGCAAGGGGTTCATCACATCACGCTCGTCGGCGCCGACCGACAGACGTCGATCGATTTCTGGGAGGGGCTTCTCGGCATGCCCTTCATTTTCGAGCAGCCGAATCTCGACCGGGCGAGCGAAAGCCATCTCTATTTCGACCCGGGCGATGGCCGCCTGATCACCATCTTCACCGACGAGAACCGCAAGCCCGATCCCGAGCGAACCCCGACGGACATCGGCTGTGTGCACCACATCGCCTTTGCCGTTTCGCGCGCGACCTTCACCCAGGCGGTGGAGCGGCTCGACGAACGAAGTGTCCGGCACAGCGGCGTCAAGGACCGCGGTTTCATGGACTCGATCTATTTCGAGGACCCGCTTGGGCTGCTGGTCGAGCTTGCCTCCTATCGCTTCGAGCCACCACCGGGCCACAGCCACGCCGAGGTGCTGATGGAAGCACATAAGGTCAGGGTCGCACGCGGCGACTACAATATCGCCGAGGTGCACCTGGCCGATGCGATCGAGACACTGATCGAGCGCGCACGGCCAACGCTGTCGTCCGACCGGGAGCCGAAGGATCCTTATCGGCCGCGATAAAGCGCGTCGTGGTCCACGCCTGTCGTTCAACGCACGCGACCGCGCCGGCGAGCGAGCCGGAACTGCGGGATCGCGAGCAAAGGGAGGAGTGACATGCCTGCAATCAAGCTCAACGTGATCAAGCCCAGCGTCAACAACATGACGGCGCGCGTCTTCCTGAGGGCAGCCAAGCTCGACTTCAGCGAACAGGATGTCTACGGCCAGACCCGGACGGCCGAATACCTGGCGAAGGCACCGTCGCATCTGACACCGATGGTGGAGACTGCGGATCTGCCTAAGGGAGCCCTATGGGAGAGTTGCGCGATCATGCAGTATCTCTGCAACAAGCACGGGCTCGACGAATTCTATCCGAGGGACCCCGAGGCCCGCGCCATGATCGATAGCGCGATGTTCTATCTGATCGGCACCTTCTACCCCTATCTCGCCCGGGCCACCTATCCGGCACTGAACTTCCCGCTCTATCCGGGCGAAGTTGGTTGCAGCGATGCGGATGCGGAGACCAAGGAGAAGGCGCGCCGCGCAGCAGTCGAAGCGCTTGCCGAGCCGCTCGACGTCTTTCGGGCGTTCTATATCGGCGACAAACCCTTCATCGGTGGTTCCACCCCCTCGATCGCTGACATCAGGCTTGCGGCGACCCTCGAATTCCTGGCGGCAATCGACTACTCGCTGCCGGACTGGGCGAAGACCTACGTCGCCAACATGGAAAAGACGCTCGGCAATGCCTACACCGAACCGGCGACCGATGTGCGCGGCTACATCAGTTACGTGAAGGCCCAAAGGTAGACGCTCCGCCGGCTGCCACGTAGCAGGCTCATTGAACGAGAAGCACGATACCGGTTGCACCCAGCGCCAGCGTCCAGAGGCGATCGAAGTTGATCCACGCCGAGCGGAGTGCCGCAAGGCCGAGCCATTCGAAGACGGCGAGCGCGACCGCGGCGACGACGGCCAGCATTGCTGCACCATGAACCGCAACGGCGGCGAGCGCGACGGGAAGCGAACCTGCGATTGCGAGATCCCCGGGACTATCCGCCACGCAGAGGCTGAGGACCGCCGGCACCAGCATCAGGCCCGCCCCGTGGCTCGTCGCCATCAGGAAGGACCAGAGGCCAAGGCCGGCCATGCTGGCGCGCATGCCAACTCTCACCCGATGGCGGTGTCCGTAAAGCGCGCCGTAGGCGGCGACGCTGAGTATGAGCAGCGCCGCGACAAGCCTGAAACTGTGCGGCTCCAGCGCCGCGCCGAATGTGACGACCACTGCCAGCGTCAGCGCGGCGGAGACGGCATGACCGGCAGCAATCGGAGCAAGTGACAACCACACGATCCGACGGTCCTGGCGGTGAAGTCCGAGCGCCACGGCAAAGAGCCAGCCCATCGCCGGATTGATGCCGTGAAAGGCGCCGAGGGCGGCAATCGAAAGCCACGGCCAGAACGTCGTCATTCGCCCCGACAGGACTGCACGATCGTCCCCTCCCTACGGGTAGCAATAGGAGTCGGACGAGCAGTCACCGCCTTCGAGACGGACCTGATGCGGGCGATGGCCCTTCGGCCAGTCGACGAAGAAGTTTTCGTCGAAGGTGATGCCGCCACCGTCGGCGACGTCCAGTTTGACCATCCACCCGTCGATACCTTCGGGGTAGAACTGCGGATCGATGGCACCATAGAGCGAATTGGTGAAATAGACCCGCTTGCCGTCCCGGCTGATCTCCACCATCTGCGGCCCGCCATTCAGCGCTCCGTTCTTGGCCTTCGGATGGGATGCACGCGAAACGATGCCGCCGATCCGCACACGGCCCGTCTCCTTCGGCGCAAAGGGGTCAGAAACGTCGTACTGGATCATGTCGCCGGTGCCCCAGCAGGAAACGTAGAGGAACCGGTCGTCCATCGACAGGTCGATATCGGTGACGAGCGGCGCGACAGCGCTGAAGCCCTTGAGCACGGGGGGCAGCAAATCCGGATCGGCCGGCTCCGCCGGTATCTCGATCACCTTCTTCACCGCCCATCGGTCGCCGTCGCGATACCAGGTCCAGATCGACGCCGAGAGGTCCTTGAGGCTGATGACGCAGCCGACGAAGCCATAGGCCTTGGTCGGATCATGCGCAGGCCGCAGCTCGAAGACGAGCTGGTGCTCCTCGCCGAAATCGATCTCCTGCAGGTGCTTGCGCTTGTGTAGGTCCCAGAAGTGCAGCCGGCGGCCATATTTCGAACCGAGCAGCACCTCGGGAACCAGCCCGTTTTCGAACGTATCCGGCGTGCCCCATTCGCTGGTGATCATCGTGTCATGGCCGAGATGCCACCAGAAATCATAGGCAAGCTTCTGCGGCCCACGATCCATTTCCCATTGGCCGAGCACATCGAAACTCTGGTGGTCCAGCAGGAAGATGCCGCCGGGCGCCTTGCCGTCACGATCCGCGAGCGCGTTGATGTAGATGCCTTCGGGACCGCAATGGGTGGTGTGCAGCCGCGAATAATTTGCCTTCTCGGCAATTTCCGAAGGCTCGATCACCCGCACGATCTTCGGATTGCGCGGGTCCGGCTTGGTGTCGATGATGTGCAGACGGGAGGACCTCAACCCCGGCACTACCAGATAGCGGCGCTCGACATGCGGATGCGGCGCATTGGGGCAAAGACAGGAAGAGCAGGCATTCCAGCCGAAATGATGCAGCTCGTCGCCGACGTTCGGCATGTCGACCTGGCCGACGATCTGCGAATAGCTTGGCGACGCCGGATCGACGTCGACGACCGCAATCGCATCCGGCCGCTTCCGCTCGGGATCGAACGCCGCCACATAGGCGAGCGTTTCCTTGGGAGCCTTGGCCGCCATGCGCGGTGATGGATAGAAGGAAGGATCGGGTCGCCACGTCGCCATTGCCATTCTCCCCTACGAGAATTCTAAATGCGCGGTTCCTGATGCAGGTTCCGGTCATGCGGCAAAAACGCGTCGGAAATGCGGCCTATCCGCCACATTTCCCCGATGGAGTGCTTGAGGCCGGGTGCGGATCCTGTCGCCGTGGGCAGCCGGCGGCGTTCTATGTCTCAATCCGCAGTTTCATTCGGTCAGCGGCAAATCGGGTGCGGGAATACTCCACTGGAGAGCCGTCGAGATCGGCATTCAGCGATTGCGCCTCAAGCACGATCGCGCCCGGCGAGAGCTTCAGCATCGAAAGCTCCTCCGCGTCGGCATGCCGGGCGACGATCTCGGTCGAGGCGCGCACATAGTCATCCAAGCCGTGGGCGGCGAAGGCCTTGGTGACGGAATGCAACCGTTCGAATTCTTCGGCCATGCGCGGAAAACGATGCGCAGGATAATAGCTCGAGGATACCGACAGCGGTCGGCCATCGCCGCTGCTGACAGTCTTGAGCTCGATCACCGTATCGCCCGGCGCAATGCCGAGTGCCTTTGCGATCTCGCCGCTTGCCGGCAATTCGGCGTGGCCGAGCAGCCTCGTGCCGATCTCCTTCACTTGGCGACCGAGCCCTTGCGAGAACCGCGTGCGCTTCGAGATCGGGTAGCTCACCCTTTCCTTGCGCTCGATCATCGTGCCGCGTCCCTGGACCGCGCGCACCAGTCCCTCTTCGGCAAGAGCCGCAAGCGCGCTTCTGACCGTATGCCGGTTGACGCCGAATTCGCCCGCAAGCACCGTCTCAGGCGGCACCATGCCGGCCGCATCGTAGTCGCCATTGCTGATTGCCAGTCGGATCCGGTCGGCGATCTGCCGCCAGAGAGCGACGCCGGTCTGGCGCTCCACCACTTTTCGCATTGCCATGTCACAAGCCTGTCATTTGCGGACGTTATGGAAAAGTATAAGATGTACAGTTGTCTAGATCAATAGACATTTGAGGTGAAAATGATGGATGCGAAGCTGAAACAGGAAAGCCCGCCGGATCCGGCACGCAAGGAGGCCATGCGGTTGCTCGCCCAGGCAACCCTCGAGGAGCTGACGACGGTCTGGGAAGGGCTCGGCGACAAGCCAGAGGTCCATCCGGTCCGCGGCCCGGAAACCGGTCTCGTCATGGTGCGTGGCCGCATCGGCGGCGGCGGCGATCCCTTCAATCTCGGCGAGGCGACGGTCTCGCGCGCCACCATCCGGCTTTCGACCGGCGAGATCGGCCACGGGCAGCTGCTCGGCACGGACCGACAGCGCGCGCGGCTTGCAGCGATCTTCGACGCGCTCTCCCAGCGCGACGGTGACAAGGCGGATGTCGAGTCCCTGCTTCGACGCGTCGCCGAGCGGCTTGCACAGGAGGAGCGCCGCAAGGCCGAAGAGACCGCGGCTACCCGCGTCGACTTTTTCACCATGGTCCGGGGAGACGACTGATGGCCAGCCAATCGCAGATTTACGCCGGCGCCTTCGCCGATCCGGTCTTTGCCGCCCAATCCGTCTTCCGCAACCTGATCGACGGTTTTGCCCGCCCAGGCGCGATCAAGCAGCTTTCGGCCAAGAGCACGCCGCCCGCGCCGCTCGGCGCCGCGGCCGGCGCCGTGGCATTGACGCTTTGTGACCATGACACGCCTCTCTGGCTGACGCCGGCGCTCGGAAAATCGGCCGTTCCGCAATGGGTCGCTTTCCATACGGGCGCCTCGGTGACCACCAGCAAGACCGAAGCCCGATTCGCCTTCGTCGAAAAAGGCGCCACCTTCCCAGGTTTCGACCAGTTCTCGCTCGGCACCCAGGAATACCCGGATCGATCGACGACGCTCGTCATCGAAGTCGAGGCGCTGACCGGCGGCCCGTTGCTGACCGCCAAGGGTCCCGGCATCAAGGACGAGACGGACTTTGCCGTGAAGGGCCTGCCCGACGTCTTCCTCGAATTCTGGACCGCCAACCGCGCAATCTTCCCGCGCGGCGTCGATCTCGTGCTGACGGCTGGAGAAGACCTGCTCTGCCTGCCGCGCTCAACCCGTCTTTCGCAGAAGGAGGCGTAATCCATGTACGTAGCCGTCAAGGGCGGGGAAGCCGCCATTGCCAATGCCCACCGCCTTCTCGCCGATCGCCGTCGCGGCGACCGCAACCTGCCGTCGATCACCATCGAACAGGTGGTCGAGCAGCTCGGCCTCGCCGTCGATCGGGTGATGGCGGAAGCCTCGCTCTATGATCGCGCGCTCGCAGCGCTCGCCGTCCGCCAGGCGCGGGGCGACTTGATCGAAGCGATCTTCATCCTGCGCGCCTACCGCACGACGCTGCCACGCTTCGGTTACTCGGAACCGGTCGACACCGCCAACATGAAGGTCGAACGCCGCGTATCGGCGACCTACAAGGATCTGCCCGGCGGACAATTGCTCGGCCCGACATTCGACTATACCCACCGCCTGCTCGACCCGTCGCTGATCGCCGACGAGAGCGTCGCCGAACCGGCGGTCAAGGAACCCGGCGAAGATGTGATGCGCGTCTCCGACATTCTCGACGGCGAGGGCCTGATCGAGGGCGACGGCCAGATGCCCGAGGGCCATGTCATGGGCGACCTTACGCGCGAGCCGATGGAATTTCCGATGGCCCGGGACCTCCGCCTGCAGGCGCTCGCCCGCGGCGACGAAGGATTCCTCCTGGCGCTCGCCTATTCGACCCAGCGCGGTTACGGCCGTACCCATCCGTTCGTCGGCGAAGTGCGCATCGGCGAAGTGGAGGTCGAGCTCGATCTGCCCGAGCTCGGCTTTGCCGTCTCGCTCGGCGCGATCCGCGTCACCGAATGCCAGATGGTCAACCAGTTCATGGGCTCGGCCAAGCAGCCGCCGCAGTTCACCCGCGGGTACGGCCTCGTTTTCGGTCAGAGTGAACGCAAGGCGATGTCGATGTCGCTGGTCGACCGGGCGCTGCGCACGGACGAGTTCAGCGAGGATATCGTCGCGCCGGCCCAGGATCAGGAATTCGTCATCTCGCACGCCGACAACGTTCAGGCGACCGGCTTCGTCGAGCACCTGAAGCTACCGCACTATGTCGACTTCCAGGCCGAACTGGACCTCGTCCGGCGCATGCGCCGCGGCTACGAGGCGGCCAACGCCGACGACACGGCGAAGGAACAACGGGAGGCGGCCGAATGATCGGGCAAACCGCATGGACGCGCGCTGACTGTTCAGTCGCCGCCGCCATCTCCACCGCCGCAATCGCCACCACTGTCACCGGCAAAGACGACACCGGCATCGCCGGAACCATCGTCCTTGCGCGCCTCGGCGTCCGGCTCGCGCCGGGCATTGCGGGCGGCCCAGAACAGGGCGGCCACCACCACCGCGACGATCACAACCACCCAGAAAACTATCTCGCTCAAATCCTGACCCCATCCGCGGTCGACACACTCAAGGGTAATCGGCGATGAACGACCTTGCTACTTATAATTTCGCCTATCTGGACGAACAGACGAAACGCATGATCCGCCGCGCCATCCTGAAGGCGATCGCGATCCCCGGCTACCAGGTCCCCTTCGCCTCACGCGAAATGCCGATGCCCTATGGCTGGGGCACCGGCGGCGTCCAGGTCACCGCTTCGATCCTCGGGCCGGAGGACGTGCTGAAGGTCATCGACCAGGGCGCCGACGACACCACCAACGCCGTCTCGATCCGCGCCTTCTTCCAGAAGGTCGCCAATGTCGCCGTCACCACCCGGACGAAGGAGGCGACGATCATCCAGACGCGCCACCGCATCCCCGAGGAAAAGCTCTCGGAAGGCCAGACGCTCGTCTACCAGGTGCCGATCCCGGAACCCTTGCGCTTCCTCGAACCGCGCGAGACCGAAACACGCAAGATGCACGCGCTTGAGGAATACGGGCTGATGCATGTGAAGCTCTACGAGGACATCGCCCGCAACGGCCATATCGCCACGACTTACGCGTATCCGGTCAAGGTCGAGGGCCGCTATGTCATGGACCCCTCGCCGACACCGAAGTTCGACAATCCGAAGATGCATATGTCGGAAGCGCTGCAGCTCTTCGGCGCCGGCCGCGAAAAGCGCATATATGCCGTACCGCCCTACACCGACGTCGTCAGCCTCGACTTCGACGACCATCCCTTCGAGATCCAGAGCTTCGACAAGCCCTGTGCACTCTGTGGTGCGGAGGACGTCTATCTGGACGAGGTCATTCTCGACGACAAGGGCGGGCGCATGTTCGTCTGCTCCGACACCGATCACTGCGAAGACCGCCGCGCCTGCGGCCATGCAGGTCACATGCTCGCCCGCCAGGAGGCCGCAGAATGAGTACCCTCCCGCTTCTGAAAGTGAACGACCTCTCGAAGTTCTACGGAAGCCGCATCGGCTGCCGCAACGTCTCCTTCGAGCTTTATGCGGGCGAAGTGCTCGCCATCGTCGGCGAATCCGGCTCCGGCAAGACGACGTTGCTCTCGTGCCTCTCGACCCGGCTGATGCCGACCTCGGGTATCGTCGAGTACCATATGCGCGACGGTCAGTACCGTGATCTTGCCCGCATGGGCGAAGCGGAACGCCGCTTCCTGATGCGCACCGACTGGGGCTTCGTTCATCAGAACCCGGCCGATGGCCTGCGCATGACGGTCTCGGCCGGCGCCAATGTCGGCGAACGACTGATGGCCGTCGGCGATCGTCACTATGGCAACATTCGCGCCACCGCCAGCGACTGGCTGGAGCGAGTGGAAATCGGCGTCGATCGCATCGACGACCAGCCGCGCGCCTTCTCCGGCGGCATGCGCCAGCGCCTGCAGATCGCCCGCAACCTCGTCACCTCCCCACGCCTCGTCTTCATGGACGAGCCGACCGGCGGTCTCGACGTGTCGGTGCAGGCACGCTTGCTCGACCTGGTGCGCGGGCTTGTGCATGACCTCGGCCTTGCCGCTGTTATCGTCACCCACGACCTTGCCGTCGCCCGCCTGCTTTCACACCGCATGATGGTGATGAAGGATGGCGCAGTCATCGAACAGGGACTGACCGACCGGGTGCTCGACGATCCGCGCGAGCCCTATACCCAGCTCCTCGTCTCCTCGATCTTGCAGGTGTAAATCATGGCTACGCCCCTCGTTGTTTCCGAAGTCGCAAAAAGCTTCACCATGCACCTGCGCGACGGCGTCCGCCGGCCCGTCGTCGCAAATGTCTCCTTCTCGGTCAAGGCAGGCGAGTGCGTTGTTCTCGGTGGCCCCTCCGGCGTCGGCAAGAGCTCGATCCTGAAAATGCTGTACGGCAATTACGGCGTGGACGAAGGCCAGATCCTGATGGATCACGACGGCAAGCTGGTAAACCTGGCAACGGCCGAGCCGCGCACCGTGCTTGAGGTCCGGCGCACGACGCTCGGTTATGTCAGCCAGTTCCTGCGTGTCGTGCCCCGTGTCTCCGCTCTCGACATCGTCGCGGAACCCTTGCAGGCCCGCGGCACCCCGATCGAAGAGGCGCGTGCGCACGCGGCGGAACTCTTAAGCAAGCTCAACCTGCCGCGCGAACTCTGGAGCCTGCCACCAGCCACCTTCTCCGGCGGCGAGCAGCAGCGCGTCAACATCGCCCGCGGCTTCATCACCGACCACAGGATCCTGCTGCTCGACGAGCCGACCGCATCGCTCGACGCCAAGAACAGGGCCGTCGTCGTCGAACTGATCGCTGAGAAGAAGGCGAAGGGTACGGCGCTGATCGGCATCTTCCACGATGAAGAGGTCCGCGACGCCGTTGCCGACCGCATTCTCGACGTCTCGGCCTTCTCGCCGCGAAAGGCTGCCGCATGAGCCAGAAGCTTGGGCTCGAGCCCTTCATCCATCCGACGGCGAGCGTCAACAATTCGACGTTCGGCCGCTATACTGAAGTCCAGGAGCGTTCGCGGCTCGACGAGGTCGAGTTCGGCGACTATTCCTACATCATGCAGGACGGCTCGATCTGGTGCGCGACGATCGGCAAGTTCGTCAACATCGCCGCCGCCGTGCGCATCAACGCCACCAATCATCCGACCTGGCGGGCCACCCTGCACCACTTCACCTACCGCGCACCGAACTATTGGGATGATACCGAACTCGACCACGACCTCTTCGCCTGGCGACGATCGAACCGGGTGACGATCGGTCACGACGTCTGGATCGGCCACGGCGCCACCATCCTGCCTGGCGTCACCGTCGGCAATGGCGCGGTGATCGGCGCCGGCGCCGTCGTCTCCAAGGATGTCGAGCCCTATACCATCGTCGGCGGCGTCCCCGCGAAGCTCATCCGCAGCCGTTTCAACGAAGGTATTGGCGAGCGGTTGGACACGCTCGCCTGGTGGGACTGGGACCACCAGCGCCTCCGCCGCGCGCTTGACGATTTCCGCGAACTGACGGCCGAGGAATTTCTGGTGCGCTACGCATAAGTGATCAGGCGCCGAGCGCAGGTTCGGCGCCCTCTCGAGCTGAGAACGAGGCGATCTACGGCCCGTTCACCAGTCTCAGAATCAACTGGTGGATATTGCCGCCGTCGGTGAGCTCAACCTGGTCGAAGTCGCGGCTGCGCTGGCGTTGTGCCTGCGAGAGCGCGCCGAGGCGCTTGGTCATTTCGGTCCTGATCTTGCGGCACTTCGGGTCGTCGGGAACGGTGAGGCCGAGGGTCGCAGACTCGATCGCGCGCACCATCTCCTTGATGAAATCGCCGTGCACGAGTTCATGCTTGCGCACGCTGTCGATGAAGATGTCCCAGTTTTCGCGCGTGCCCGCAGGCAGAGGCTTCGCGGGCTTCGGCAGGGTATAGGTGATGATCAGCTTCGGCTTTGCCGTCGTCAGCACGCAGGCGCCTGCCTGTTCTTCGTACTTCCGCGTCCAGGTCAGCTTGAAATTGGTATGGGCGATCGCCCGGCCAAGTCCGGCCTTCGGCCCGCGCTCGCCGATCGACGCATAAAGGTCCGCGCCCGTCTGCCCTTCGATGGCATAGGGCGCTTCCTTCTCGACCGCCTGCCACTCGGCAAACGCACAGCGCGGCGTGGACGCGAAGCAAAGGGCAACCACCCCCAGACAAAGGCTTTTGTTCAATCCAAACCTCGACGTTCGCCCCTTACGGCGCACAACTTTACCAGCCTTCCTTAAACGGGAATCGGCGGATGGCAACAGTTCAATTGCAAAGGCACCGCAGCCCAATCTGAGCCGCAGTGCCCTTGTCGTTTATGCGATCGTGTCGGGCCAGTTGCGGGAGGGGTCAACAGGCCGACGATAACGACCTTAGTTGACGGCAGTCAGCGTCATCGATGTGCCGGTTGCCGCAAGGTTGAGGCCGATCTGGCCGGTCACGCTGACCGTCTGCAGATGGATCGAACCGGAAGTGCCGCCGACGAGGATGTTGGCGCCGATGCCGGCGCCGACCGTCGCTTCGGCAGTTGCACCCTGATAGAGGCCACCGAGCGAGCCGCGGTGGTAGCCAGCGGTCGGTGCAAACACCGCCCAGATCAGCCGGCTCTGCGTCGTGAAGCCGACATCGACACCCATCTTGCGGATGGCGCCAGCGTAGTGGTCGGAAGCCTCAGCCCCCATCGTCGAGCGGAAGACGCAATCGACTTCCTTGGCAGAACCGAGCACATAGCCGACGCCGCCGGCGATGTTGCAATCGAGGTAGCCGATCTTGACGCCGTTGCTGGTGTCCGGCTCCGGTTGCGGTTGTACTGTCGCGAGATCGGCTGCGTTTGCGGCCATCGCACCAGCGAGAACCAGAGACGCTGCGGACACCTTCACGGCAAAACTCTTTTTCATTCTTGTCTCCTTCTCGGAACTTCAGAAATCATTGGCAGTTAACCGGCGGCACACGAACTCAAGCACTTAGCGCACGCTGCAGGAAAGACGAGGCATAGCCCGCGATCCGGCAATTCCGTGGCAGATATTCGTTAGCCGAGAAAATTGATGGGGTTTCCCCAACAATGACCGGAGATTGTGTTGAAAAAGCCACGGCCGACGGTATCGGCACGCCGTCCCGGAAGCCAGATCCGCCCCGACGGGAGCAATTCGCGCGCGCGAAAAGAAAAAGAGAGAGAGAGAGAGAGAGAGAGAGAGACACGATCGGGCGGCACTGCGGCCACCCGATCGGAAGATTGAGGGCTCAGGCCATCGCCGATTGCAGCAGGAACCCGCCGGCAATTCGCGCCGTCAACGCCAGCGAAACGGCGCCGGCATCGGGGTGACCGATGCTCTTTTCGGCGAGCGGACGGGCGCGGCCAAGCTTCGGCGTCAGGCTGGAAGTCGCCTCTGCGGCGGCGGTCGCGGCCTTGGCGGCAGCCTGCCACGCCTCGATCAGACGCTTGCCGGCGGCAAACTCACGCTCCAGGGTTTCGACAAAGGGCACCAGCGCATCGACGAGGGTCTTGTCGCCGACGCGTGCACGGCCGAGGCGCGTGACGCCATCGAGGGCGCGGCGTGCGCCATCGACGATGGCGGCGTCCGAGGGCGCCGTCGCGTCGTCGAAAGCATTGCTCCACGAACGCAGCAACAGACCCCAGATCGCACCCGACGTGCCGCCGGCGCGATCCGCCCAGGCATCGCCCGCCGCCGCGAGGACGCTTGCAGCGCCGGCGCCGGCCGCGACCGCCGTCTTTGCCGCCTCGTCGGCTGCGGCGGAACCGCGGCGCATGCCCTGACCGTGGTCGCCATCACCGGCGAAGGCGTCGATACGGCCGAGTTCGTCTTCCGCCTCCTTCAACGCTTCGGCAATCTTGCCAATCAGTCGGGCAATGCACTTGCCGCTCTCCTTCGAAGCATCGGATGCGGGGGCAAACATCTGCGGGCCGTCCTCGACCTTGATCTCTTCGGTCGCGGGCTCGGCCGCGATGATCGCGCCCTTGCGCAGCACCGGCGCATCGCACGGCGCGCGCCAATAGGTCTCAAGCTCATCGTTCAGCCACATCAGCGTTAGCGAGCAGCCCTGCATGTCCAGGCTGGTGACGAATTCGCCGCATTCGGGATCGACGATCTCGAGGCCGGCCGCCTTCAGTTCCTTCTCGACCGCGACCCAAAGCACGAAGAGTTCCTCGTATTTCGTCGAGCCGAGACCGTTCAGGACAGGCGCAACTTTGCGGACATCCGCCGGGCGTTCGGCCAGCAGCTTGCCGACCAGAAGCTTGGCGAACTCGCTCGCCGAAACCATCTTTTCTTCGCGGATGCCCGGCTCGCCGTGGATGCCGAGGCCAAGCGCCATCTCGCCCTTCGGCACGGCAAAGAGCGGTGCCTTGGCGCCCGGAAGCGTACAGCCGCCAAAGGCCACGCCGAAAGAAACGGTGCGGTCGTTGGCAAGGCGAGTGACGCGCTCGACCTGATCCAGGTTAAGGCCGGCTTCGGCAGCAGCGCCCGCGATCTTGAAGACCACGAGGTCGCCGGCAATACCGCGGCGCTTGGAAGGCGTTTCAGCGGAAGCGCTGGCAACGTCGTCCGTCACCGGCACGATGCGCACGTCGATGCCTTCAGCGCGCAGGCGCTCGGCAGCGACGCCGAAGTTCAGGACGTCACCGGCGTAGTTGCCGAAACCGAGCAGCACGCCACCGCCCTGATCGGCCTGGCGGCAGACGCGGGCAACGGCCGCGGTCGAGGGAGAAGCGAAGACATCGCCGGCAACGGCGGCATCCGCCATGCCCGGGCCGACATAGCCGGCAAAAGCGGGGTAGTGCCCGGAGCCGCCGCCGATGACGACAGCGACCTTGCCCTTCGGCACCTGGGTCGAGCGAACGACTCCGCCCTTCACGAGACGGACGTTGCGCGCGTAAATCGAACTGAAGCCGGCAAGCGCGGTCGTGGCGAACTCTTCCGGTGCGTCAAAGATTGTGGTCATCGCGTCTCTTCCCTTATTCGCGAGGCAGAATGCGCCTCAGATAGTCCCGGTTGGCAGCGCTGACGGAGAGGCCGTCGCCGCCGTAATGTTCGCAGAGGAACGGGCTGTTGAAGCCGTGGGTAAGCGCCATTCGGATCGCGGCGCGGTAGTTGATCACACCGAACTCCAGCGGCGTAGGATGGGTAACGATCAGGCCCGACGTTTCGTCCTCGGTGCGGTAGTAGTTCTTGACGTGCCAATACTTCGCGAAGGGAGCAACCTTGGCCATCATCTGCTGCCAGTGCTCGACCGGACGGTGCAGGCGAACGAGGTTGCCCAGATCGGCATTGATGCCGACGTTCGGCAAGCCGACATCGGTGACGAAGCGCACGGCACTGTCGGCCGAGCCGATATAGGTATCCTCGTACATTTCGAGCGCCAGCTCGATGCCGAGTTCCTCGGCATGACGGCCAAGATCACGAATACGCTGAACGGCCTTCTGCCAGGTGGCGGGCTCGTCGGGGTTCTTGACGCCATCGACGGTCCAGAACCACAGCGCCTTCTTCTGCGCGTCAGTCAGCGGGCCAAAAAAGCCGAAGGAAACGGAGCCCGCACCGATGGCGGCCGCGGTTTCAATGACCCGGTGGCCGTAGGCAAGATACTCGTCGCCATGCTCCGGGTCGATCACGCTGCGCCGCGCAGTCGAGATCGCCGGCATGGTGAGGCCGAGGTCAAGGGCGAGCTTGACGAAGCTGTCGAGTCGATCCGGCGAGAGGTCAGCAAGCCGGATCCAGCTGTCGGTGGGGTCGAGTTCGGTGAAGCCGGCATCGACCACATCGGCGAGCGTTTTTGCCCATTGCTCGACCGATTGCTCCTGCACCGAACTGCCGTCGGCCAGCACGTTTGGATATTGGATCATGGCGGCCGCGATCGGCCAGGTTTCACGGGTCCATTTGCGCGATGTGTTCGCCATGACCTTCCTCGTCGTGTCTGGATGTTGGGGGTGCGGCGGCTCCGTCAAGCCGCCGCGCTGCCGTCGCCATGCGGGGCATCGGGATCGTGGTTGCGCTTGCGGACCAGGCCGATCAGTCCGAAGACAAGCGGCGACAGCAGGAGTGCAAGAGCGAGCGCCATCAGAGAGGAAACCAGCGGGTTCGACCAGAAGATATTGAGGCTGCCGCCTGAAAGCAGCATGGACTGGCGGAAGGCGTCCTCGGCTTTGTCGCCAAGCACCATGGCGAGAACCAACGGCGCCAGCGGGTACTCGAGCTTCTTGAAGACATAGCCGAGCACGCCGAAGCCGATGACCAGGAAGATGTCGGAGACCGAGTTTGCCACCTGGTAGGCGCCGGAGAAGATCACGGCGACGATAATCGGGCCGATGATCGCAAAGGGCACGCGCAGGATCGAGGCGTAGAGCGGCACGGTGGCGATCACCAGGAACACGGCGACGACGTTGCCGAGATACATCGAGGCGATCAGCCCCCAGACGAAGTCCGGCCGCTCGGTAAAGAGCATCGGGCCGGGCGTCAGACCCCAAATCATCAGGCCACCCATCATGACGGCGGCCGTTGCCGAGCCGGGGACGCCGAGCGCCAGCATCGGAAGCAGTGCCGAGGTACCGGCGGAGTGGTCAGCGGTTTCGGGTGCCACAACGCCACGCGGATCGCCCTTGCCGAACTTCGACTTATCGCGGGCCGACCGACGGGCAACGCCGTAGCTCATGAAGGAGGCCGCCGTCGGGCCGGCGGGCGTGATGCCCATCCAGATGCCGATGATCGTCGAGCGCAGGATCGTGAACCAGTAGCGCGGGATCTCGATCAGCGTGCGGCCGATCTCGACGAGCTTGACGCGCGCCTTGATGCCCTCGAAGCGCAAGCCTTCTTCCGTGGTCAGCAAGAGTTCGCCGATGCCGAAGAGGCCCATGACGGCGATCAGGAAGCTGACGCCCTTGATCAGGGTCGGGATATCGAAGGTAAGCCGCAGGTCACCGGAGATCGTGTCCATGCCGACGGAGGCAAGCGCAAAGCCGAGCATCATCGAGACGAGCGTCTTGAACGGCGATTGCGCACCCATGGAAATGAAGCTGGCGAAGGCCAGGAAATAGACCGCGAAGTATTCCGGGGACGAGAAGCGCAGCGCAAAGTTCGCGACCCAGCCGGAGAGCAGCGTGATCATAACGACGCCGGCAAGCGCGCCGATGCCGGCAGACACGAAGGCGAGCGTCAGTGCGCGGCTCGCCTGGCCGGCTTTCGCCATCGGATATCCGTCGAAGGTCGTCGCCACCGACGAAGGTTCGCCGGGAATGTTGAAGAGGATCGATGTGGTCGACCCGCCGAAGAGTGCGCCCCAGTACATGCAGGAGAGCAGGATGATGGCGGAGATCGGATCCATCGAGAAGGTCAGCGGCAACAGCAGCGACACGCCGTTGGGCGCGCCAAGGCCCGGCAGCACGCCGACCAGAATGCCGAGCGTGACGCCGACCATCATCAGCAGGATATGGTTCCAGCTGAGGATGTGGCCGAAGCCATCGATCAGAAGACCGATATTTTCCATGTCATTCCTCCCGGGAAAGCGTGGGCGGTCGGGATCAGTAGATCCCGAACCAGGCCTCGACCGGTCCCTTGAGCAGGGGAACCTTGAAGCCGATCTCGAATACGATGAAGAAGAACAGCGAAACGGCGACGCCCGACGGCAACGCGATCCACCATTTGTAACGCCCCTGGAAAAGCATTGTGCCGGCGATATAGAGCGCCGTGCCGACGTAAAGGCCGAGCCAGGCGGAAACGCCGGCAAAGGCGATCAGCGGCAACAGAAACGACGAGACCACCTTGGCGCGGTGACCGTCGATGAAGATCTCACCCGTGCCGCGATGCTTGGCGAAAGCGTGGATCGCGTTCGCAGCGCTTCCGAGAAGGATCAGAAGGCCGACATAGAAGGGAAAATAACCGGCTTCCGGCCCGAATTCGGTCCATCCCGCACCGATATCGAGGGACCCGTAGCAGACCGCCGCGCCGAAGGCGCCGGTCAGCGCAGCAACGCCAAGCTCAACCGCGAAGCGGGAGACCCCATTCGCACCGTTCTCGCTCATGATCGTGACCTTTCAAAGCGGATGACGGGTACCCGAAGGCACCCGCCTCAATGTCTCGCCCTTAGTTGGCGAGCCAACCTTCGCGCTTCAGCACTTCGCCGACGGCAACGCCGTCCATATCGATGGCGGCCTTGAAATCGTCGCCAGCGATGTAGGAGGGGGACTGTGAGGTGTCGGCGAGGTACTTCGCCCATTCCGGCGTTTCCGAAACCTTGCGCATCAGGTCCGCATAGAACTTGACCACATCCTGGTCAACGCCGGCCGGCAGCCAGACGGTGCGCGGCATCGAGTAGTTGTCGATGGCGATGCCCGATTCCTTGCAGGTCGGAATATCGCTCCAGCCCTTGTCACCGGCGATCTTGGCGTCGTTCGAAAGCTTGACGCTCTTGAAGACGCAGAGCGGCTTGACCATGCCGGCCTGCCACTGGCCGAGGTTTTCGCTCGGGTTGTTGACGTTGGCGTCGAGGTGTTCGCCGGCAAGCTGGACGGCTGCTTCACCGCCGCTCTTGAACGGGATGTAGTTGATCGTAGCACCAGTCGCCTCGTTGATCATCGAGGTGAGGATCTGGTCGACGTCCTTGGACTGACTGCCGCCGATCTTCAGGCCGCCTTCCTTCGCCTTGGCAGCAAAGTCGGCCGCCGTGTTGTAGGTGGCCTTGCCGTTGACCCAGAGAACGAATTCGTCGGAAGCGAGCGCCGCGACCGGGGTCAGGTCTTCAGCCTTGTACGGCACCTTGGCGCGAACCGGCAGCAGGTAGGCATTGTTCGTGCCGAAAGCGAGTTTGTAAGCGTCGCCCTTGTTGGTCGCCGTGTAGACGAAACCTTCGGCGCCGCCGGCGCTGCCCTTGTTGGTAACGACGACCGGAGCCTTCATCAGCTCGTACTTGCCGATGATCGCCTGGATCGTGCGGGCGAAGATGTCGGTGCCGCCACCGGGACCTGCCGTGACGACGAATTCAACCGGGCGATCGGGTTCGAAGGCTGCGGCCGGAGCAGCAACCCCGAAGACGGCTGCCATGATGCATGCGATGGAGACGGTATTCTTCAAGTCGGGTCCTCCCGTTTTGTGGTTCTGTGGCGCAAGACCTCCTCCTGCGCCGTTATTGCGTGAAAGCGTGCGAAATCAGGCGGCGGCCTTGAGCGCGGCCTTTTTCTTTGCCATGCGCACGGCGAGCAGCAGCGCTTCGCGGCTGGCGCCGACGTCGGCAATGCCCTTGCCGGCGATGTCATAAGCCGTGCCATGGGCCGGCGTGCAGAGCGCGAAAGGCAGACCGCCCATCATGGTCACGCCCTTGTCGAAGCCCATTAGCTTCATCGCGATCTGGCCCTGGTCGTGATACATGGTGAGGACGGCGTTGTAGCCTTCCTTGAGAGCGCGACCGAAAACGGTATCGGCCGGGAACGGCCCCTCGACGTTGAAGCCGAGTGCCTTCGCCTTTTCGACCGCCGGTTCGATGATGTCGATCTCTTCCATGCCGAAGCTGCCGCCGTCGCCGGCGTGCGGGTTGAGACCGGCAACCGCGATCTTCGCCTCTTCATAACCCGCCTCCTTGAGGCAGGCCCGGGTCAGCTCGAGTTCGGCGATGATACCGTCGACCGAGAGGTTGTCAGCTACGTCCTTGAGTGGAATGTGCGAGGTGACGCGCGCGTTCCAGACCTTCTCGAGGACGTTGAACTCGCGAACCTTGCCGGTGAAGCAGAGAACATCGGCAACGAAACGGATTTCGTCGTCATAGCCCGGATAGGCAAAGCGCATGGCCTTCTTGTTGAAGGGCGTGAAGCAGACGGCGTCGGCCTTGCCAGCATGCGCCAGTTCGAGCGCGGCGCGGAAGTTGCGGGTAGCAAAGGTTCCGCCCGCAAGCGTCGCTTCGCCGCGCACGACATCTGCCGGATCGAGGTGGGCGAGGTCGACGAAAACGTGGCGCGACGTGCCGGCCTTTTCCAGATCCTCAAGCGTCGACGGCTCGAGATCGAGCGTCACGCCCGCAGCCTTGGCGCCTTCATCCAGGATCCTGCGATCACCGATCGTGATGATGTGTGCGGCTTCGCGGATATCGGCAAGCGCCAGCAGCTTTGCTGTGAGTTCCGGGCTGATACCCGCCGGATCGCCCATGGCGAGCGCGATGACAGGACGCGCGCCGTTACCGGCAGCACCGTTAGTCGTCATGTGAGATGTCCTCCGCTTCATTCTTTCGGTTGCCGTCATACGTTATTCAAAATTCTGCATCAAGTCTTTTGTATTCTGTATGCAGCATTTTCTGTTGACGATGGGACTGCCGGTCTCCATGCTTTAATGAGACAGCGCTGATTCAATCGGCACGAACGGGAACAGACGGTCGACACCCAGTCGCCAGACGAAGAAGCAAAACAATGAACGAAATCACATCTCTGGAGAGACGGCCGGATGGCGGCCCTGGCCCGATCAGGCGCACGGCGCTGCACGACACGCTGGTCAGCCACCTGCGCGACATGATCATCGAAGGCGACCTATCGCCCGGCACCCGCCTGCACGAAGGCCAGCTTGGCGAACAGCTGGGCGTGTCCCGCACGCCACTGCGCGAAGCCATCAAGTATCTGGCGAGCGAGGGGCTGGTGGAGCTCGTCCCGAGCCGAGGCGCCGTCGTCAAGCGCTTCAGCGCCAAGGACGTGCACGACATGCTGACAGTCCTGCAGACGCTGGAGGAACTGGCCGGCAAGCTCGCCTGCGAGGCGGCAAGCGACGCGGGCATTGCCGAAGTGCGTGCGCTGCACGACGAGATGGTCCAGCGCTACAAGGCCAGCGACCGGCTGCAGTATTACAAACTCAACCAGCAGATCCATTCGGCCATTGTCCAACTCGCGGGAAACGCCGCCTTGGTCGACATGCACGCGGTGCTTCAGACGCGGTTGAAGCGCATCCGCTTCATCGGCCACGAGGGGCCGGAGAAATGGGCAGCTGCCGTTGCCGAACATGAAGAGATGATCGTCGCGCTCGAGGCCCGTGACAAGGCAAAGCTGTCGGAGGTTCTCGGCCGTCACCTGGTGAACGCCTGGGAGCGCGTCAAAGCTTCCGTTTGATTCTTCTCTGAGGGCAGGTTTTGCTCTCGACATACGGTAATTCGAAGGGCGCCCGATGGGCGCCCTTCGTCATTCAGCGGCCAAATGCTGCAGCCGAGCGAATCGGTTGCGGAAGCTGTTTCCCGAATAAGACACACTGCTTGGAAAACAACTTAGAATATTCGAACACTATTGACTTTGACCTGGTCGAAATTCACTGAATCCATGGCGGGGTGGAGACGGGAACAAAGATGGGGCGGCAAAGACTTCGGGTACTGCTGGCTACGGCAGCGATAGTCTGTCCAAGCATGGCATTCGCTGAGCCGGTTCAGCGGACGCCGCCCGTTGCCGGATCGGTAATCGCCCGCAAATCCGGTGAGGAAGTTCGCTTCGTCGATGTCTCCAACTGGCGCTTCGTCGATCTCGCCCAGGATTTGCTGTCCGGAGACGTGCTGCGCACCAACGCAACCGGCGCGCTTGCGGTTCTCTTTTCCGACCACACGCAGATCCGGCTCGGCCGCAACACGGCCCTGCGCGTCAAGCGCATGGGGGCGGATGGCGACACCAATCTCGAACTGCAATCGGGCACGATCTGGGCACGTGCGGAACGCGGCGGACAGGGCCTGGCAATCGATACGCCGGCCGCAACGGCCGCCATTCGCGGCACCGACTGGACATTGACCGTTGGCCCTGACGGCAAGACCTCGCTGATCGTGCTCGAAGGCGTCGTCGAACTCAGCAACGCACAAGGCAGCGTCACGGTTGCCCAAGGCGAAGGCGCGGTCGCGGCAATCGGTAAGGCGCCGTCCAAGGTGGTGGTCGTCAATCCGAAGGATCGCGAGCAGATGCTTTTCCATCTGTCGCTGCGCGATTCCTTCGTCTGGATGCCGGCGACGCCGCTTCGCGTGCCCGACATGCGTGGGGAACGCGAACGCATCGAGGGCAAGCGCCCCGAGTCGCGCTCGGTCGAAGACTGGCTGACGCTCTCTGAAATCTACCTGACACTCGACGGCCGCCAGAAGGCCCAGGCAGCTCTGGCCGAGGCGCGCCGCGGACGGCTCGGCGCAACACAGCAGGCGCGCGCCGATCTCATCGATGCCCTGATCGCCGGCTCGGAAAAGCGTTATGACGATGCGGCAAAGCTTTTTGCACACTCTGCCCGCGGACTTGATGCCAAGCGGCGTTCCATCGCTGCCTATGGTGGCTATTTCGCCCGGGCGCTTGCCAATCCGGATCGGGTCGAGGCACCGCCGCAGGGTACGACCGGTGCCTATGGCGCGATGGCCAAGGCCTGGACCAACGGTTTCCGCGACGATATCCGCGCCGCCATCGAAACGCTCAAGCAAGCCGAGCGCCAATATCCCGATGATCCTACCCTGCCGGCCGCCCGCGCGCGCTTTGCGCTGCTGCTCGACGACCGGGAACAGGTCCGCGATGGCATCGCGAAGGCGCTTGCCATCGACCCTGCGGACCCGACTGCGCTCGAAGCCCGCTCCGACTACCGCTACCATTACGAAAACGACCTTGATGGCGCGCTGGCGGACCTGGAGGCTGGGCTGAAGACGGCTCCGGGCTCCTCCTCCCTCTGGAACTCGCTTGGCCTGGTTCAGGGACAAAGGGGCGACAACCGCGCAGCAGAAAGGGCCTTCAAGCAGGCGATCGCACTTGATCCCAGCGACCCGGTATCCCACGCCAATCTCTCGATCCTCTATCTCGACGAAAACCGGATGAAGGAAGCGAAGGCTGAGATCGACGCGGCCCTGGCCGCCGACCCGTCCTTCGACATCACTCTGGTCGCACGCGGGCGCTACCACATGCAGACGGGCGATCTGGACAAGGCCCTGAACGACCTGCTCGCCGGTTCGACCGCCAATCCCGCCTACTCCAACGCCCAATTGCTGCTGGCGGGCGCCTACTACGAAAAGGGCGACCGCATCCCCGCCGCGCAAGCGCTCGACAATGCCGATCGCCTTGATCCGAACGATCCGGTCATCATGCAGATGCGGACCGCCATTGCGATCGACGAATATGATTCCGACGCGGCGATCCGATATGCCCAGGAATTGATGCGCCGAACCCGGGCGCGCGGCGGCGAAAGTGCGGCCCTTGGCGCCAACCAGGACGCCGGCTCGACGCTCAACGACGCCTTTCGTCTGCAGGGGCTCAACGTCTGGGGGCAATATTACGGCGATGTGGTCTTCGATCCGTTCACGGGATCGAGCTATGTCGACCAGGCGATCCACGGCAGCGTCAATCCGCTGTTCAACGACTATGATTTCGACGGCAGCCCGGTCGTCAACACCGCCAACCCGCAGAGCTTCTCCGCCTTCTTCCAGGGCCTGCTGATCGAACCGCATATGCTGGCAAGCCGCGAACGCACGGCCAATATCGTCCAGCGGCCATTCTTTGAAGCAGCACTTGGCGGCGGCATCATTGCCGACAACGATCACACCGGCTGGATCGGCGAGGCGGAACTACGCGGGCTCACCTTCTCGCCCTTCCCGATCAGCGTCTACGGCAACCTCCATTGGGAGGAGCCGCGCGATACCATCGACTTCGCGCAGGGTCTGGCGATCGAGCGTGAAACGCGCCTGCTCGGCGGCAACGGCTATCTGACCGCCTCGCCGACACCGGACGACCGGATCGTCGCCTATGCCAATTACGGCAAGTTCGATGACGACAAGAGTGTCCTCGACTATCCGACCACGAGCTTCGACAACCTCCTCCATGACAAGGCCGATAGACTTTTGTCCGGCGTCGCCTGGAGCCACACCTTCGGCTACCGCAACATCGCCAATGCCGCCCTTTTCTTTTCTGATCGGGATGTCGTGGAAAACGAGAAGGTCAGCGCCTCCCGCGTCGGGCTACCGGACCTTGCCACGAGCCGCAGCGAGGAAAAGCAGAAAACCTATATCGCCGCCATCAATCACCTCTACGGAGACGGCGACTTCACGTGGCGCTACGGGATCGAAGGCGGCGTTGTTCGCTCCGACAGTTCGTTCGACATCTTCGATCCGTTTGCGATGAGGGTCGGCAGCAACAACACCCCCTTCATCGGATCCGGCTCGACATCCGCGGCGCAGACCGTCGCCAAGGCCTATATCGATACAATCTACGAAATCACGCCGGACCTGAAGGCAGAAGGCGCGCTGTTTGCCCGCTACATCGAGGATGCCAACGACGGCAACATCCGGCTCGAACCGAAGCTCGGCATCGCCTGGGCGCCCGCGGAGGGTCATTGGTTGAGGGCCGCCGCCATGCGCGATGGCTTGAACTTCGATGTCGCCACCCTCGCTCCGATCGGCATCGTCGCCCTGCAGCCCAACCAACTTCGCTTCGGTGCAGAAGGTTACGCCGACACTCTGGCGTTCCGCTGGGACGCGGAGTGGAACAACTGGCTTTTCACCGCGCTCGACTACCAGCACCAGGAGGTGCGCGAACTGTCGCTCAATGTCCCGCTGTCCCCCATCAATCTGGACTACGCCAAAGTGGGGCTGGACCGGGTCGCGGCGACCGCGAACTTTGCAATCGGCCACGGTTTCGGCCTTTCCCTGACGGCGGCCCATACGGAAGCCGACGTCAGGGAAAACACCGTCAATCAGTTGGACGAGCTTCTCTTCGTACCCGAAAACACCGGCCAGGTGGCGCTGACTTGGGTCAACACCGCAAACGTGAAGGCAACGATCGCCGCAAACTATATCGGCTCGCGACCGGCCGGCGGGGTGACACTCGACGACTTCTGGACGCTCGACGCATCGCTGCAATGGGAGCCCTTCGACAAGCAGATCGAAGTCGATCTGGCGGCATTCAATCTGCTTGACGAGGACTTCGAGCTCAGAAGCGGTCTCCCCGGTTGGGGACCGACGTTCAAGGGCACAGTCAAGGTGCGGTTCTGATCAAGGAGCACGTCGCCGTGCAGGCATCGGGCGGCCGATACGGACAGTTGGATGCTCGTCGCCTCGCGTTGCGGCGGCTGAAGCTTCTGGGTCTTGCCGCCTTCGTCAGCATCGCGCTTTCGCTTGCGACCTTGTCCAATGCCTGGCTGCTCAACGAATTGCGCAGCTTCGACTATCTGTCGACCATCGGCACACCGCCACTGCCCGAAAACAGCCCCGTCGTCGTCGCCATCGACGAACCCTCGATGGCCGAGATCGGCCGGCAGTGGCCGTGGCCACGCGCGCTGCACGCCCGTCTCATCGAAGCGCTGCGCAAGGCCGGCGCCCGCGCGATCGGCATGGACGTCATTTTCGCCGAGCCGTCGGCCGATCCGGTGAACGACGACGAGCTGGAAAAAGCTCTTGATACCGGCGTCGTCCTTGCCGGCGACCAGACGCTGGTGGAAGCGCCGCAGGCCGACCAGTTCGTGCGCACCGAGCCCCTTGCCCGCTTCACCGCCAAGGGGGCAAGAACCGGGATTGCCTCGGTCAACCTTGGTGGCGACGGCACGCTACGCTCCATCCCGGACTATCCCGACGGCTTTGCCGCCGTTCTGGCCGGGATCGCCGGCACGCGGACGCAACCTCCCCCGACCGATGCCCTCATCCAGGTCTTCGGACCGGCGCGAACCTATCCGACCGTCTCCTATTACCAGGCGCTCGATCCCACCAATTTCCTGCCGGAAGGTACCTTTCGCGATCGGGTGGTCCTCGTCGGGCTCAGCTTGCAGAACGCTCCGTCGATTGCCGATGGGGGCGCGGACGCATTCGCGACGTCCGATACCGTCCATTCGAACAAGCTCGTTTCCGGCGTAGAGATGCAGGCGACGATCTACGACAACCTTGCGCACGAACTCTACGTCCAGCGGGCTCCACGACCCGTTGTGATCGCGGCGATCGCGTTTGCGGCGATCCTCGCCGCCTTCGCGGTGCTCAGAACAACGGGGTGGCGCACGCTCGGATCCACCATTGTCGCGCTGAGCCTTATTGTGCTGGCAAGTTATGTGGCCATGCGCCTCGGGCATGTCTTCCTCTCGCCGCTCGGCCCGGGGCTCGCCTTCCTGACCGTGGCCGCCGGCCAGGCCGGGCTTGACTATGCCGAAGAGCGCCGACGGCGCCATGAAATCACCCGCGCCTTTCAGCAGTACCTTTCCCCCGCCCTTGTCGAACGACTGGCGAAAGACCCGTCGCATCTGAAGCTCGGCGGCGAACGCCGCACGCTTTCGATCCTCTTCTGCGACATCCGCGGCTTCACCACCATCGCTGAGGAGATGAAGGACGATCCTGAGCGGTTGACGACACTCGTCAACCGCCTACTGACGCCGCTGTCGGATGCGGTGCTGAAACAGGGCGGAACCATCGACAAATATATCGGCGACTGCCTCATGGCCTTCTGGAATGCGCCGCTTGACGACCCCGACCATGCGGTTCACGCGGTGCGCGCAGCGCTCGACATGCTTAAAGCGCTCACGCGGGTCAACGAGGAATTGGAGGCTGAGGCGAAGCGGGAGCGGCGGCCCGCGCAAACGCTGCGGATCGGCATCGGCATCAACACCGGCGAGTGCGTCGTCGGCAACATGGGTTCGCACCAGCGCTTCGACTATTCCGCCCTCGGCGATGCGGTCAATCTCGCATCGCGTCTCGAAGGGGCTTCCAAGGACTACGGCATCTCGCTGCTCCTCGGCGAAGAAACTGCGCGTCTCGTGGAAAAAACCTTCCCTATCGCCGAACTGGATCGGATTACCGTCAAGGGACGCAGCACCGTATCGCCCGTCTTCACCGTCACTGTCGGCGCTAAGAAGGAAGCGCTTGAGCGGCACCGGTCCTTCGTGCAAGCCAAGTATGATGGCGCGCTTCTGGTGGATGATGCGGTCTTCGACCAACTGAAGAATGCCCTGCCGCCGCTCGCACGCTACTACGAGCGCGAGCGCAGCCGTCTCGTTGTCCGTTAACGACCGAAGTAAGCCGTTTCCGGTTCAGTGGAGGCCGCCCACTCCCAGCAGCCGTTCGACGGCATCGTGGTCTCTGGCGAGCGCTTCCGGCGTTCCACTCCAGGCGATGCGCCCGCGCTCGAGCACGATCACCTGATCGGCAAAGTCGAGGGCGCTCTGGATCCGTTGTTCGACCAGCAAGATGGTCATGTCGCCGGTCTTCGCCAGTTCGGCAAAGGCCTTCATCAGTTCCTCGCAGATGACGGGTGCCAGCCCCTCCAGCGGTTCATCGAGCAGAAGGATCGAGGGCCGCCCGAGGATTGAACGCGCCGTCGACAACATCTGCTGCTCGCCGCCGGAAAGCTGGCTGCCGAGGTTTCTTCGCCGCTCGTGAAGCCGCGGAAACATGTCGTAGGCTTCCTGGATGGCGCTCTTCGGACGGTTCTTGAGCCCGACGAACAGGTTCTCCTCGACGGTCAGCGTCGGGAAGACGCAGCGCGCCTGCGGCACGAAGCCAAGCCCTTGCATGGCGCGCGAGGCGCTCGGCAGCGCGGTCACATCGGTACCGCCCATGCGGATGCGTCCGTCATAGCGCCGCGTCTGGCCGGCAAGGGTCGCAAGCAGGGTCGTCTTGCCCATGCCATTGCGGCCAAGAACGGCAAGGCGGGCGCCCGCCGGAACGGCAAAGGACACGCCTTCGAGCACGCGCGTCGGGCCGTAGCCCGCGGACAGGTTTTCCACCTCAAGCGGCGTGGCTGGCATTGGCATAGCTCCCCAGATAGGCTTCCCGGACGCGCGGGTCCTTGGTGACCTCCGACGGCGAACCGTCGAAGATGATCGCGCCCGCAGCCAGCACCACCACGCGCTTGGCAAAGCGGAAGACGAGATCCATGTCGTGCTCGATCATCAGCACGGCGAGGTCGGCAGGCAGATCGGCCAGCGCCTGCTCGATGCGGCCGGTATCGCTTTGCGGCACGCCGGCAGCTGGCTCGTCGAGCAGCAGCACCCTCGGTTTCAGCGCCAGGGCGACGGCTATCTCCAGCAGTCGCTGCTGGCCATAGGCGATCTCGCTCACCTTGCGGTGCATCAGTTCCTTGAGGCCGAGCTTGCCGAGAAGTTCCTGAACCTCGGCCATGACATCGGACATGCCGAGAAAATTGCCGAAGAGACGACCGGCGCGGCCGCTCCGCTGAAGCACGGCAAGCGCAACATGCTCGGCCGGCGTCATGTCGGCAAAAAGCCGCGTCACCTGGAACGAGCGCACAAGCCCGCGCCGAACGCGGCCAATCGCGTCGACGCCGGTCACGGGCTCGCCGGCGATGCGCACTTCGCCTGAGTCAGGCCGAAGGTTGCCGGTAACGAGATTGACGAACGTCGTCTTGCCGGCACCGTTTGGGCCGATCAGCGCCACCCGGTCTCCCGGCGCCATACTGAGGCTGACATCGTTGGTGACCGCAAGGCCACCGAAGGCGCGCTTCAAATTGCGGACTTCGAAGATCGGCTGCATCACTTGGCCTCCCGGCGGCGGGCAACGAAGGCGGCCGCGGTGCCGTAGAGGCCCTTCGGCGCGAACAAGACGACGGCGATCAGCAGCGCACCCACCATCGTCAGCCAATGGAAGGGGTTGGCGGCCGAGACCACATCCTCGAAGAACATGAAGACCACCGTGCCCGTCAGCGCGCCGAAGAGGGAGCCGGTGCCGCCGAGCACCAGCATGACAAGGCTCTCGGCCGACATCGTAAAGGAGAGGCTGTCGAGGCCGACGACCTGGGTTGAGATCGCGTTCAGCGCCCCGCCGACGCCGGCAACGGCGCCGGATATCAAGTACATTTTCGTCAGCGCGATCTTCGGCGACGCGCCCATGGAGCGGATGCGGACCGGATCTTCCTTGATGCCACGACACAACATGCCGAAGGGCGAACGCACGATCAGCCGCAACAGCACGAAGACGATGGCGAGCAACACGACGCCGAAGACGTAGGCCGTGCGGCCCCAGAGGTCGAACTCATAGAGTCCGAGGAGCGCAGTCGGCGCGATCCCGGAAAGGCCGTCGCTACCGCCGGTCCAGGACGATGCCTTGTTGGCGAACTCGTGGAAAAGGTGGATGAGCGCGATCGACAAAACCAATTGCGGAAGACCGTGGGCGCGCAGGATCACGACCCCGCAGATAAGCCCCGCAACCGCACCGGCCACGATGCCGAACGCCAGCATGGCAAGCGGATCGTTGATGCCGTAATGCGCCGAGGCAATGCCCGCTGCATAGGCGCCGGCGCCGAAGAGGGCAGCGTGCCCGAGTGTCGCGACGCCGCAATAGCCGGTGACGAGATCCAGCGACAGCACCAGAAGTGCCGCGGCGATGATCCGGGTCAGAAGCGCCAGATTGTTGGGAAAGAGGAAATAGCCGATCACCGCGACCAGCAGGATGATCGCCACGCCGATGACGTCTCCACCGCCGAAACGCCGGCGCGCTGGGGATGCCGCAATCATGTCGTTCGTCGTCGTCATGGTCATCCCTTGGCCCTCCCGGCGAGCCCGCGCGGAAAGACGCAGATGATCGCGATCACGGCCAGATAGAAGAAGAACTCGCCGAATTCCGGCATGAGATAGCGACCGGTCGTATCGATCGCGCCGAGCAGCAGGCAGGCGACGAGCGCACCCGGGATCGACCCGGCACCGCCGACGGAGACGACGACCAGGAAGGTCACCATGTAGCGCAGCGCATAATAGGGCTCGACCGGAAGCAACTCGGCGCCGACGACGCCGCCGAAGGCGGCGAGCCCGACGGCAACCGCAAAGCTCACGGCATAGACGATCTCCGTGCGCACCCCGAGGGCGGCAGCCATCGCCGCATTGTCGACCGAGGCACGCAGCTTCACGCCAAAGGCGGTCCTTTCGATCGCGTACCAGAGGCCGGCGGCAACCGCGAGGCCGCAGACGATTGCGAAGATGCGGTGCGTGGCGATCGCCCGGAAACCGAGATCCACCGATCCCTGCAATTCGCTCGGCAACGGCACCGTCTTCAACGTCGGGCCGAAGACGTAGTTGGCGATTCCGATAATGCAGAAGGTGATGCCGATGGTCATCAGCACCTGGGTCAGTTCCGGCGCGCCATAGATGCGCCGGTAGAGCAGGCGTTCGATGGGCACGGCAATAACGATAGTGCCGAAGATCGCAAGCAGCACGGCAAAGCCATAGGCAAGGCCAAGATCGCGGGCCGCATAGGAGGCGATGTAGCCGCCGATCATGGCAAAGGCGCCGTGCGCCAGATTGACCACGCGCATCAGGCCCATGGTCACCGAAAGGCCGATGGAGATGACGAAGAGCACCATGCCATAGGCAAGGGCATCGATCGCAATGCTGAGGACGGTTTGCATGGGGCTATCCGTGCCCTTTCTTCCAGTTTTTGCTGCGCCGGATTCGGGGCGCATTATATGCGCGGAGCGCTACTCCTGCGCCAGCACTGTGACGTCGCGGGCGGGCACATGGCTTCGTTCATGGGCGCCGCTGATCAGCGCATCATCGGTGTCGGNTGTGCGCCCGCCCCAACCTGCCTACTTCAGCGCAGCGAGACCGGGGTCGCCCTGCTTCTCGAAGGTCTGGATTTCCTTGTTGTAGTAGGTGCCGTCATCAGCCTTGGCGACTTCGCGCAGGTAGATGTTTTGCGTGATGTGGCGTGATTCCGGATCGATCGTCACGGGGCCGCGCGGGCTTGTCCAGGAGAAACCCTTTACGGCCTCCACTGCCTTGGCCGCATCCTGCTCGCCACCGGTCGCCTCGATCATCTTGTAGATGACATGCATGCCGTCATAGGCACCGACCGAAGGGAACGAGAGTTCGGCCGGATTGCCGATCGCCTTGCCGGCAGCTTCGACGAAGGCCTTGTTCTCAGGCGAGTCATGCGAAACCGCGTAGTGGAAGGTCGTCTGGATGCCGAGCGCTGCCTCGCCGAGTGCCGGCAGGTCGGATTCCTGCGTCAGGTCGCCGGGGGCGAAGAACTTGATGCCGCCGTCCTTCAGGCCGTTCTCCTTGAAGGCCTTGACGAAACCGAGCGTCGTCGGACCGGACGGCAGGAAGGCGAACACGCCCTCGGCGCCCGAATCCTTGATGCGCTGCATGATCGGCGAGAAATCATTGGTCGCGAGCGGCATGCGGATCGCCTCGACGACCTGACCGCCGGCCGCCTCGAAACCCGCCTTGAAGGCGTTCTCGGCATCGACGCCCGGGCCGTAATCGCTGACGACCGAAATGACCTTGGAAACGCCGGCGTCCTTGGCAACCTTGGCGATCGGCGTCGAGGTCTGCCAGGTGGTGAACGAGGTGCGCACGACGAGCGGGCTCTTCGTAACGATTGCCGAGGTTGCCGCGTTCATGATGACGAGCGGCACGTTCGCCTGGGTAAGGAGCGGCGTTACCGCCATGGCATCCGGCGTGAAGTAGAAGCCGGCGAGATATTGCACGCCTTCTTTCACCACCAGTTCCTGTGCCAGCGCCTTCGCCTGGGCCGGATCGGCCTGCGGCACGTCGCGATAGATGATCTCGATATCGTCGTCGCCGACCTTGCTGCCGTTCAGCGACATATAGGCATCGATGCCAGCCTTGAAGTTCTTGCCCTGAAGCGCGAACGGACCGGAGAATGGCCCGACAACACCGATCTTGATCGTGTCGGCATAGGCCGCGCCGCTCATTGCCAAAGCCGCGATCGCAGCCAGAATCATCCGTTTCATGTTTCCTCCCTGCGACGCCGATCGCTCCCGAACCCGCATCGTCCTCACAAACCCCGTTGATTTGATAGGCGTCAACTTGCCATGCCAAACGGTGATGTAAAAATGAAATATGGGGCCAAAATCATAATCGGGGAGTTATGTTTCCTGCGAGATCGGGTCCAGCCGCCGGGCGCGTATTTAACGGCGATGCGCGCCACGTCGACGAAAACAGAATGACGACGCCGCCCCTATCGGCTGCAAGGTCGCGTCCATGATGGCTTTGGCGCTATGCTTCAACCTGCCAACGGGACAGGCCAACCCGCATCAGGTTTCCGATGCGGGTTGGCGGTATCTTGGGATGAAACGAAAATCTGCACGCGAGCGCGTTCAGCCGGCACGCATGGCCGCGTCGATGGAAGCCGACAGGATCTCCAGTCCGAGATCGATCTCTCCGTCCGAAACGGTCAGTGGCGGAGCGATGCGAAAGACGCCGCCCATCCCGGGAAGCTTGACGATGTTCATGCTGAGACCGCGCCGCATCGCCTCCTCCATGACCCTGGCACCCAGATCGAAGCCCGGAGCCTTCGTCTGCCGATCAGCGACAACTTCGAGCCCAAGGAGAAGGCCGCGGCCCCTGATATCGCCGACACATTCGAACCTTTGTTGAAGCGACAGGAGACCCCTGCGCAACAGCTCGCCGCGCGCGATCGCCTGTTCGACCAGGCCGTCACGTTCGACCACGTCGAGCACCGTTACGCCGACTGCCGCTGGCAGCGGATCCGAGACGTGGGTGGTATAGAAGAGGAAGCCCCTTTCATGGGCCTTTTGCTCGATCTCCGCCGTCGTCATGACGGCGGCAAGCGGCAGCCCGGCGCCCAATGTCTTCGACAAGGTGAGAATGTCGGGCGTCACGCCGTCACGCTGGAAGGCGAACATATGCCCAGTCCGGCCGATGCCCGTCTGGGCCTCATCGAGGATCAGCAGCATGCCCCGTTCCTCGCACTTGCGCTTGAGCGCGGCGAGGTAGCCCGGCGGAAGTTCGAGGATCCCTCCGCTCGAAAGGATCGGTTCTGCGATGAACGCCGCGAGGCTGCCCGTCGACTGCCGGTCGATCAACGAGAAGGCATCGTCGAGCTCCGTCTGCCAATCATTGCTCCCATCCGGGTGGGTGAACCGCGGCCGGTAGGCGTTCGGCGCCGGGATCACGAACGAGCCGGCGGCGGCGGGACCGTATCCCTTTCGGCCGGCGCTGTAGGTCGCTGAGGCGGCGGCCCCCGTCATTCCGTGCCAGCTCTGCGCGAAGGCGACGACCTCGTGGCCGCCGGTCACCAGCTTCGCCATGCGAATGGCCGCCTCGTTCGACTCAGCGCCCGTTGTCAGAAGCTGAACCCGGTCGAGCCCCGGCGCAAGCGCGGCAAGGCGCGTGGCGAGCTCGACGACGGGCCGCGACAGCATGCCGCTGAAGAGATGGGCGACCGTCCGCATTTGCCGGTCGACGGTCGCAACAATGTCAGGGTGAGTATGGCCGAGAACACCGCTCATCTGTCCGGAGGTGAAGTCCAGAACGGCGCGACCGTCCGCATCATAGACGAAGCTTCCCTCCGCGCGTTCCACGATGATCGCCTCGAAACCGGGCCCATAGCGCGTGAGATGTTTGTTGGCGGAGGCCCAGAAAGCAGGATCGGAATTCAGCGACATCAGATTGCTCCTCGTTGGCGGTTCTCAATGGCTAGTGGGAGTTATGGCCTCATGCAAATTGATAGTATTCCGCTCCGATATTGGATATTTTGATATCATGAGAAATCTCGATCTTGCCTTGCTTCGAAATTTCGCCGTCATCGCGCGGGCGGGCTCAATCAGCCTTGCCTCCCTTCAGGTCGGGCGAACGCAATCGACGCTCAGCATGCAGATGCAGCGTCTGGAGGACTTTCTCGAGCAGGCGCTCTTCCATCGCACCGGATCCGGCGTACGGCTGACCGCGGCCGGTGAAAAGCTGCTGGCCCATGCCGAACATCTTCTCGCCGGGCACGATGAGATCCTGGCGGAGATGGAAGGCAAGGGTCTCAAAGGTTCCGTGACCCTGGGATGCCCGGAAGATTATTCAATCGCCTTTCTCCCAGGGATCATCGAGCGCTTTCTCGATCAGCACCCGGAGGTCGAATTGCGCATGGTCTGCGCACCGACCACGGAACTGCGCCCAATGTTGCTGCGGCGGCAAATCGATCTGGCGCTCGTGTCAATTGCCGATGTTTCAAACGGCGAGACCATTCGCACCGAAGACTTCGTGTGGGTCGGCAAGGCTGCAGAACCGGAGATCCTCGACCGTGTCTCCCTGCCCTTAGCCTTGTCAGCCCCGACGACGCTCGACTACCGGGCAGCCTGCGACGCGATGGAGGCGGTCAATCGTCGGTACCGCGTCGCCTTTGCGAGCAACAGCCTTGCCGGTCTCATCGCATTTGCCCGATCCGGCCATGCGATCAGTGTTCTAACGAGAACCGCCGTCCCCTCCGACCTGCACGTCATTTCGGCCGGATTGCCGAAGCTCCCGACGATCGGCATTGCGCTCGAATTTGCCGAACTTCGCCCGTCATCCGCGGTGAAGGCACTCGCGGACCACGTAAGAACCGTGTTGCCCACCATTTGAAGGTGTCGCGTGGGGTGGTCACCACCGAGAATCGTCGGCCAGTTTGAGCGCGGTGGTTCCCAGGCGCGTGGCTGCCGCCCGCAGCGCACCGGTTTCATATCCTGAGAACCCGAGGATGAGGCCTTCGGCGTCGCGTCGCTCCATGAAGGTTTCGGACAGAAGCACCGCTTCGATTTTCGCTTCCGCCCGGATCAATTGCGACAGGCCCGGCGCGAGCCCGTCGCGCGGCCGGACGATCATGTGAAGGCCCTGTTCCGGGACATCCGAGCACAGTGTCCCCCGGGATGTGGCGTTGACAATTTCAGCCAGTTGATCGCGGGCGACACGATAGCGCCTCTGGCTCTTGCGCAAATGGGACGCGACCGATCCATCCGCCAGGAGATCGGCCACGGCGTTCTGCAGGAAAACCGGCATGAACCGGTCGAAGGCGGCGCGACGCGCCAACACCCGTCCCAATGCGCCTGGAGGCACCACCACGTAACCCAGCCGCAACCCCGGAAACAGCGTCTTGGCGAAGGTCCCGAGATAGACGACGCGGTCCGGCGCAAGCCCTGCCAGTGCCGTCAGCGGAGGACCTGAATAGCGGAACTCGCTGTCGTAGTCGTCCTCGAAGATCCAGGCGCCAGTCGCGTCAGCCCAATCGATCAGCGCCACACGTCGGTCCATCGCCATTTTCACACCGGTCGGAAACTGGTGCGAAGGGGTGACATAGGCAGCCCTGGCGCCAGGGTTTCGTGCAAAACCCGCTGCAACATCGATCCCTGCCCCGTCGACCGGCACCGGCACAAGCCGCACACCTGCTGCCATCAGTGTCGAGCGCGACACGCCATAGCCGGGCTCCTCGACCCAGGCACAATCTCCCGGCGCAAGCAGTGCGTCGACGCACAGCCTCAGCCCGTGCTGGGTGCCGCTGACGATCACCACACAGCCTGGATCGCAACGGATGCCTCGGTTGACGGCCAGGAAGTCTGCGATCTGTCGGCGCAAATGCAAGCTGCCGCGCGGGTCGCCATAGGCGAGGTCGTCGACGCTCGCCTCCGCGATATGACGCCGGGTGGCCGCAGCCAGCCGTGCAAGAAAAGCCGGCTCCACATGGGTCTGGCCGAGAGCGAAGGGCGGCCGGCCGCCAAAGGCCAGCGGGATATCCGGTGCCGTTGCAATGGACGGCGGTGTCGGCAGGCTGGACGAGACATAGGTGCCCGAGCCGTGACGGGCCTCGATCAGTCCGTCGCTCGCGAGATGCTCATAGGCCGCAACGATCATATTGCGGCCTATGCCAAGTTGGGCGGAAAGCTCGCGGCTCGACGGCAGACGGGAGCCGGGCGCCAGCAAACCGTCGACGATGGCGGCACGCAACCCACTGTGGACCCGAAGCGCCTGGTTGCGGATCGAGCGATCAAGTTCGATCGGCGGGAAGGCCGATCCCTGTCTTGGAAGAGAAGTGGTTGGCATGAAGATTACAAAAGTGGACCTATTTCAAACCAGTCTGTTCATGCGAACCTTCAGGATGCAAGCCTGAAAGGAACCAGCCGTGACCGAACATTCCACGCCCGCCTACCCCGTCGATACGGTCAACCGCGTCAAGCGCCGCCATGACCGTGGTTTCTACGACCACGAGACGGTGCACAGGCTGCTCGACGCGGCGGCACTCGCCCACGTCGCCTATGTCATCGACGGCCAACCCTTCTGCACGCCGACGCTCTTCTGGCGTGAAGGGCGTCACCTCTACTGGCACGGCAGCAGCGCCAGCCGCATGCTGCGCAACCTGTCGGCGGGCGAGCCGGCCTGCCTGACCGTCACACACCTCGACAGCCTCGTGCTTGCCCGCTCCGGCTTCAACCATTCGGCCGATTACCGCTCGGTCATGGCTTTCGGAACCGCCCGCCTGGTCGAGGACCAGGAGGAGAAACTGCGTGCCCTGACGATGATGGTGGACCGGCTCTTTCCGGACCGCACCGCGACCCTGCGCCCGAGCACTGCTCAAGAGATCAAGGCGACCGCTGTCATCGTCATGGAAATCGAACGGGCCTCAGCAAAGATCAGGGCCAAGGGTATCGCCGACGATGAGGAGGACTACGATCTGCCTGTTTATGCGGAGCGCCTTCCCGTGCACACCATTTTGGGCGCACCCGAACCCTGCTCGCGCTTGCCGCACGGCGTCGCGCGGCCCGAGACGCTTTCTCCCTATCGATTGGGTCGCCCGCTGGAAGAGGCGCTAACGGAAGCCTACATCGCCGCCTATGCCAACGAAGCGGACGACTAACGACGCTCTATCCTGTTTCCCGAAAGCGTTGCGCTGCTCTATCGCTTTGCCTGCGCGGCCCGGGCGGGCCAGCCGGAGGTGGTTTCGCGAACCACCAAAGGCCCGTCGACCTTTATGGTCATCGGACGCATGTGTTTTCCGTGGATCGCCATGTCGATCAGGATCTCGGCGGCCCTCTGTCCCATCTCGTAGTTCGGCAGCACCAGCGTCGAGAGCGGCGGATGGGTGTAGCGCGCTAGTTCCTGGTCGTCGTAGCCCATGACCGAAAGATCGGCGGGCACACGAAGCCCCTTCTCCTGTGCCGCCTCCATCACGCCGATCGCCATCAGATCATTGCCGCAGAAGATGGCGGTCGGCGGGTTTGGCATGGAGAGCAGGTCCAGCCCGGCCTCGTAACCGCGTAGCGGCAGCCAGTCGCCATCGCGCACAAGCGTCTCGTCGAAGGCGATGTCGGCGGAAGCGAGCGCCTGCTTATAGCCTTTCAGGCGGTCCATGGCCGCGTCCATCCAGCTTTCACCATTGATGAAGCCGATGCGCTTGTGACCGAGGGCCGTCATCCTGAACTTCGAAAACGGTCTCGGCTGGATTTCGCTCTCCGCCTACTGGCAATCGGTCATCCGCGGCGCTTTCCTGCTCGTCGTGGTCGTGCTTCAGGCCAAGCTGATGGCACGGCACCGAAGTGCCTAGCCCGGTCGCCCCGCAGACTGCCTCGCCCGCCAGATCCGTCTCACGAGGCGGCTCGGTCGACCCCGCTTTGCTTCCCCCGATCATCAGGCGGCGAGAAGCTCCCGGTCACTCGGACGGTTGACTATCGCGCGCCCAAGCATTCTGAATGCCTCTCGTCAAAGTGGAAATGACTGCATCGGACCACCCGCATGAATGAGATACGTCACCCTAGTGAAACGACCGCGACGGCGGCCTCTCTCTCGGAGCCGGAGAAGAACGTCATCATCGGGGGAGTCCTTCTCGCGATGCTTCTGGCCGCACTCGACCAGACGATCGTGGCACCCGCCATGCCTACGATCGGCAAGACCCTCGGACACAGCGACTATCTGCCCTGGGTCGTGACGGCCTATCTCCTGACCGCGACGGCCATGGCTCCCCTTTATGGCAAGATCTCCGATATTCACGGGCGACGGCCGACGATCTTCGCCGCCGTGATCATCTTCCTTGCGGGATCGCTGATAAGCGCGCTGGCGCCGAACATGCTGACGCTGATCATCGGCCGCGCGGTCCAGGGCCTGGGTGGCGGCGGTCTCTTCGCCCTCTCGCAAACGGTGATCGGCGACCTCGTCCCACCACGCGAGCGCGCACGCTATGCCGCTTGGATTTCCGGAACATGGGCCGTGGCAAGCATCGCCGGGCCGCTTTTGGGCGGCACCTTCGCCGAACATCTCCATTGGTCGTTGATTTTCTGGATCAACATCCCGCTCGGCCTTGCGGCCCTGGCGATCATCAGCAATCCGTTGAAGAAACTGCCTGTTATAACCAGGGCGCACCGGATCGATGGAGCAGGCGCCACATTGCTCGTCGCCGCGACCGCGCTTCTGCTGCTGGCGCTGAATTGGGGCGGCAGCCGCTATGCATGGCTTTCGCCGGAGATCGCCGGTTTGCTCGGCTGTTCGGCGCTTCTCTGGGGTGCGTTCGCCTTGCGCCTTCGGCGCGTGACCGAGCCTCTGATTTCGCTCGAAGTGCTCAGCAATCCGATCGTGCGTTATGGAACCCTGGCGATGTTTCTGGCGCAGGGCGCCAATGTCGGCCTTTCAGTCTACCTCCCGGTCTACGCGCAATCGTTCCATGGCCTCTCCGCCGGTGGCTCGGGGCTGATCATGCTCGGCCTGTTGCTTGGCACCGTGTTCGGAGCAACGACCAGCGCGCGGACGATACCGCGCCTCGTCCACTACAAGCGAATGGCACTCGTCGGCAGCATCCTCAGCTTCCTCTGCCTGGCGGCGCTCGCCGCTCTCGCCGGGCGAACAACCCTATCGGTGCTGGTGCTATTGACCTCGGGCGCGGGCTTCGGCTCCGGCATGACGTTTCCGGTCGCGACCATTTCCGTGCAAAACGCCGTCGACCAGGCGCATCTCGGCGTGGCAACCGGCGTCCTGACCTTCCTGCGATCGCTCGGCGGCGCCCTTGGTGTCGCGATCCTCGGCGCGATCGCGCTCGGCAATGGCCTACCGCTGGGTGGTGAAGCCATTCAGGCGATCAGTGCCACGACCGCCTCGGCACTGCCATTCGCCTATATTTTCGCCGCTTGCACCGCGGCGATGGTGCTGTCGCTCGCGATGTTCCATCTGATGCCGGAAAAGCCGCTGCGCGGCCGCGCCGAAACAGAGATACCCGCCGCCATCGATTAGTGGCACCGCAGAAAGCGCGCGGGCGTTTACCAATCGGTGAGACAGGGCCTGTTTTCAGATCGCGCGATGACAGAGCGAAGGCGCCCCGGAGTTGCCGCGGCGCCTTCGTCGTTTGATCGTTCGGCTGGCTCTTCCTCTCAAGCAAGAGCTTTCAGGAAAAGACTAGCGCAGCGGGAAGGCGACGGGGCGGATCGGTGCGGCATCAGCCCCGCGGAACTTGAGCGACGCGCCGACAAAGACGAACTCGTAGATCCGGTCCTTCGACAACTCTTCGAGATTGATGAGCTCGATGATCGGCGCGCCCTGCTGGGCCAGCAGATAGGTGTGAACCGGGATGTAGTTGTTTTCGGTTTCTGCCGGAAACGCTTCGAAGCTCAGGTTGTCGGCACCGACGACCATGGCGCCGCCGTCTTCGACCAGGAACTTCGCCGCATCGATGCTCAGCCCGGGTGGGTTGCTCATATAGGCGGACTTGTCTTCGTAGTGCTGCATACGCCCCGTGCGGATCAGTGCCACGTCGCCTTGCTGGAGCTTGACGCCCTGGCTGTCGAGCGCCTCCAGCAGGTCCTTGCGGGTAATGCGGTAGTTCTCCGGCAGCATCTGCATGCCCTTCGCCGCCGCGACATCGATCAGGACGCCGCGCGCAACAATCGGCGGCAGTTTCTCCGCGCCGGTGACGGTCCAGCCCTGGTCTCCGAGGTGATCGGCTGCCGCATAACCGTTCCATATCTTGCCGTTCAGGCCGAAGTGGTTCAGCGCATCGATATGCGTGCCCATATGCGCGTACATCGAAACGGCCGAGCCGGAGTAACTGACGTGCTGGTTCATCTCTTTGCCGACCTTCATCGGGTCAGAAACCGTTGTTCCGTGCGGCGTGTGGGTCATCCACATCTGGTATGGCGGGTCGCCGGCCGCCTCCCAGCTTGGCATGCCGATGAAATACTCCACCGCGAGGTCGTAGGACTTGGCACCCTCGATGCGCGATAGGATCGCAGCCCGTGAGGCGGGCGTGATCAGGTTGAGGCGCCCGATTTCGTCCTTCGGCCCCCAGGGGCTCTTGCCGACCTCCTGCGCGAAGGCCGCGCTCCCCAGCAATCCGGCCACGAGAGAGACCGCCACTGTGCGGCTGAACGTTGCGGTGTTGAACATGGTGAACTCCTTTTCTGCATTGCCTGAACATCAGGAAGCTGAGCTCACCTTATTGCTGGCGGCATCTCGAATAATCAGCGATATGGAGAATAGATATTTAACTCTGGAGAAATTATGGATCTGTTGGCCGCCATGCGGGCGTTTCGGCGCGTCGTTGAGCTTCAAAGCTTCAACAAGGCGGCCGAGGAGCTCAGACAATCGAATGCGTCGATCAGCAAGCAGATCCGGCAACTCGAGGAACGCCTCGGCACCGTGCTCATTCTGCGCACCACCCGGCGCATGAGCCTCTCAGAGACCGGGCGTGGTTACTTCGCCGAGTGCTGCAGGCTCCTCGACGAACTCGACCAGCTGGAGCGTTCGACATCGGGCGAAGCCGGTGAGATCAATGGCCGGCTGCGGATCAACGCTCCCCTCTCCTTCGGGCTGACGGTCCTTGCGCCGATGCTGGCCCGCTTCATGGCGCTGCATCCGCAGTTGAAGGTCGACATGACGCTCGACGATCACGTGCTCGACGTCGTCTCGGAGGGGTTCGATGTCTCAATCCGCGTGCGCGCAGCCCTTGCGGATTCATCGCTGATCGCCAAGCGGCTCGGCGAGGTCGAACAGATCATCTGCGCCGCGCCCGCCTATCTGTCGGCCAGGGGTACGCCGGCAAGCGTGGGCGAACTCAAGAACTATGATTGCCTCCGCTACCGGCTCGCCGACCAGGCGGGAAGCTGGATCGTGGAAGGTCCCGACGGCAGGTCGAGCATCGAACTGCCTGCACGCTTCGTCGTCGACAACAGCCTGATGCTGAGCGAGATGGTCCAGGCCGGCATCGGTATCGGCGCCTTGCCATCCTTCATTGCCAACCCGCTGCTCGCCCAAGGCAAGCTCGTGCGGATTCTGCCGCAACACAAACTTGCTGAGCGCGGCATCTATATCGTCTACCCAACCAATCGATTGCTGCTGCCGAAGGTAAAGGCCTTTGCCGATTTCGTCGCCGGCGAGATCCGGCTGGCCGGGCTCTAGACTAGGAGGAAAGGTCGCCGGCCCACACGCCCCCATCGCGCCGCTCCGAATGAATACCGTCACAGTTGTTACTCCCGCCATTTGATCCGCGGTGCCAAACTACCCTCGATGACGGCACGACGACCTGCATCCCGGCGCTCTCACCCGTGCGACGCAGGCTTCGTCTAAAACGAGGAGATTGAAAGCCATGACCAAGACAGTCGAGAATGCAACCGACCAGCCAGCCATGCAGAAGCCGCAGGTGGTCTCGCAACAGGCCTGGGAAGAGGCGCGCCAGAACCTGCTCGTCAGAGAGAAAGCACACACGCATGCTCGCGATGCGCTTGCTGCAGAGCGCCGGCGCATGCCGTGGATGGCGGTCACGAAGGAATATGTCTTCGAGGGCCCCGAGGGCAAGGAAAGCTTGCTTGACCTCTTTGCTGGCCGGCATCAGTTGATCGTCTACCGCGCCTTCTACGAGCCCGGCGTCTATGGCTGGCCCGAGCACGCCTGCCGCGGCTGCTCCATGGTCGCCGACCAGGTTGCCCACCTTGCCCATCTCAATGCCCGTGACACCACTCTGGTCTTCGCTTCGCGGGCGCCGCAGGCCGATATTGCCCGGCTGAAGGCGCGCATGGGCTGGACGATGCCGTGGTACACCATCACCGACAGCTTCGACCTCGATTTCGGCGTCGACGAGTGGCACGGCCACAACGTGTTCTTCCGCGACGGCGACCGGCTGTTCCGTACCTACTTCATCAACAACCGCGGTGATGAGCAGATGGGCGGCACCTGGAACTATCTCGACATCACGCCGCTCGGCCGACAGGAGGTCTGGGAGGACTCTCCCCAAGGCTATCCCCAGACGCCGACGTACAAGTGGTGGAACTGGAACGACAGCTATGTCGAAGGCGCCGCGCCCGATCGGCGCTGGGTCGAGGTCTCGGACGCCGGCGAGGCCGCGATGCGAAACCAGGACGCGAGCTCGGTACGATGAGCGCGAGCCTCTCTGCGGGCGCGCGGGAGGTCCACCGGACGGCAGCACGGAGGGCGGCCGATGGGCTCGCCCTCGCGGCATCGCCGACCTTCGCGCTCATGGCGATTTCGACCGGCGCATGGGGCGCCGATGTCGGACAAATGTTATGTGCCAGCGAGCAGGGACTGAAGATTGGCGGGATGACCGTGATGTACATCTTCATGAGCGTCTTCCACCTGACCCCATGGCTGCGGCTTCTCCAAACCGGCAAGCGCGAAGCAGCCTAGAGGCGGCCGGTCGACATATCCCCTGGCAAGGCACCGTATCGGCCCTACTTGAAGGTGAAGTGGGGCCGATGTTGCAGACACTCAAAAGGTGTGGAAACGACCAGGACCATATGTCCCTGATATCGACGAATGGGCATGCTGTTGATTCTGAGAGGTCGTGACCTCTTTGGATTGAAGCAGGGAACGGCTTCCGCAAAGCAGATCCGGCCGCCCACGAACAGCATCGTCTATAACGGCTGCCGGGTAATGCCGCGTGAGAACGGTCCCGATAGCAGTATTTGATCGAATCGGGAAAACGAACTTGAGTGTTGCAACACCTCAGCCGACGCCAAAACGTTTCAAGCTGCGCCTGATGCCATCGCTGGTCGGCGCCCTCCTCTGCGCCGCCGCCCTTGCGTCGTCGCTATACTATCTCGTTGGTCCCCAAAACGTCCCCTCGGAAGTGGCGGCGATCGATCCGTCAGGGGCTCCGACAGGTGCAGGCGCTTCCCCGAACCAGCCGAGCTTCGAGATCCTCTACAGCAACGGTGATCAGGGTCTGATGGTGTACGAGGGCTACGTCTATGTCGTGCGACTCGGTGACAAGTTGCCGAACGGCCGTCGTATGATCGGTTTCCAAAAACGGGACGGAAACTGGAACGCGGTGACGCTTTGAGGCCTTCTGCCGGGCGCGCGTTGTGGATGTTAACTGTTTGTTAACGCTCCCTTGCGAGGCAGAAAGAACCCCCATTTAGCCACGGTTGCCACCCAGGGCGAACTGGCGCAACTCTTTGTTAAAGAGTCGTGAATCAGTGCTTTGGATGGTGCAGAATGATTAACAAGAAGCTACAGGATGAACTGGTCGAGCTCGATGAGAGACCTGCGCTCGAGAGCCGCTCGGTGATGAGCGAACGGGCGGTCCAGGGCATCCCGCTCGCGATCGAGGCGGTCATCGGTCGCGCCAGGCTGACGGTCTCACAGATTTCAAAACTCCACCCTGATGATACGATCCACCTCGACCGCGATTTCGGCGATCCGGTCGAACTCAAGGTCAACGGGATGGTCATCGGTAGAGGAGAGATCGTCTATGACGAATCCAGCAACGCCGTCGGCATCAGGATTATCGATATATCGCCGATCGCGCAGCGCTAGTTTCAACGCCGCGCAATCCGCGCCGGAGAGACGCGGAGGCCCTTTTCTTCCGGCGTTGATCCGGTCTCCACGCGGTTCTCCGTCGATTGCCTGTGGATCAACAACCAGAACGCGCAAGGGTTAATAGGTTGTTAGGACATACCGAACAATTTTAGCCGCACAGGCAAAGCCTATCCTCTTTTAATTCCCGTCCGAGAGCCTTGTTCGGTGTGCCGGCTGGCAGACTGATCCCATAGCTTCGGGTGGCTTAGATCTGGATGCGTTCGGAATGACATTGATCTCTCTCGCCGTCCGGCTGAAAAGCCGGGCACATTTTTCCCTGAAAAGAAACGTCAGTGGCAAAAGCGGAGCGGTCGTCGGCATCACCCTGGGCCGGAGAGCGCAGGCAAAGCAACGGCTTGGCATCATCATCGCCGGCTTTGCCGTGATCTTTCTGGTGATCATGGGCCGCCTGATCCAGTACGGACTGGAAAGACCTGTCGCGACGGCGTGGATCAACTACACCAACCACGCTGTGGCCTCCCGCCCTGACATCGTCGATCGGCATGGGGAACTGCTGGCGACCGACGTCAACATGGTGTCGCTCTATGCCGAGCCGCGAAAGATCGTCGATGCGGACGAAGTCGTCGAGAAGCTCGCGACCGTCATTCCCAATCTCGATTGGCGCGATACGCACCGGAAGCTTCGATCCGGCACCGCCTTCCAGTGGTTGCGGCGGCAGCTCACGCCGCGACAGCAGGCGGACATACTGGCACTCGGCATTCCCGGCACCGGCTTCCGGCCGGAAAAGCGGCGCTTTTATCCGGGCGGATCGACGGCCTCGCATATCCTCGGGCATGTCAACGTCGACAATCAGGGCCTGCAGGGCATGGAGCGCTACATCGATCAGCAAGGACTTGCCCATCTCCGGGCGGCGGGATTGACCGGCAACACCCCGCTCGAGCCGGTCAAGCTCTCGATCGACATTCGCGTTCAGAGCATCGTTCGGGAAGCGGTTGCGCGCGCCATGATCGACTACCAGGCGGAAGCCGCCGGTGCCGTGGTCCTGGATGTGGAGAGTGGAGAAGTCATCGCGATGGCTTCGGTGCCCGACTACGATCCGAACCAGCCTTCGCGCACGCTGCCGGATGGCAATATCGACAAGGAATACGAAAAGGGCTGGTTCAACCGGATGAGCAATGCGACGTTCGAGATGGGCTCGACGTTCAAGAGCTTCACCCTGGCGATGGGCCTGGACGCCGGCAAGATCAGCCTCAACTCCGTGGTCGATGCATCGCGCCCCATCCGCATGGGCGGCTTCACGATCAAGGATTTTCGCGGCAAGTATCGCCCCCTCACCATTCCCGAGGTCTTTCAGTATTCATCCAATATCGGAACCGCCGCGGTCGCCGACATGGTCGGCATCGAGGGACATCAGGCCTTTCTAACCAAGCTTGGGCTTCTTTCCAAGATGGAGACCGAGCTGCCGGGCGTGGCAACGCCCACGCAGCCCCGGAGCTGGAAGAAGATCAATTCGGTGACCATATCCTTCGGACACGGCGTTGCGACCACGCCGCTCCAAACCGCGGTCGCTGCTGCCGCTCTCCTGAACGGCGGCACCCTGATCTCTCCGACGTTCCTTCCGCGATCCCCCGAGACGGCGAAGGCGCAGGCTCAGCAAGTCCTGCAACCGACGACGAGCGCCGACATGCGCTACCTTTACAACCGCAACGGCCAGCTGGGCTCCGGCCGCCACGCCCAGGTGCCCGGCTTCCATGTCGGAGGAAAGACGGGCACGGCGGACAAGGTCATCAATGGCCGATACGCCACAAACCTCAATTTCAATGCCTTTCTAGCGGGCTTTCCCATGGATAACCCGCGCTACATCGTCCTTTCGATCGTCGATGCACCGCTGACGGGCGAGAGAGGCGGCCGTCAGGCAGCGCACACAGCGGCGCCCGTCGTCCGGGAGATCATCAGTCGCGCCGGTTCCTTCCTCGGCGTCCAACCCCGCTTTGGACCCGAGCGCGAACCGCACCTGGTGGCGGACTTCTAAAGCGGTTTGCGGAAAGGAGGCGGTGACGCGGACCGGGAATGGACGCATCGCCGCACCCGCCACCCTTGGCTTCATGCCTCAGCAAGGCTATGTCCATGTCCTGCAGCGCCGCGCGTCTCGTTAGACGCGCTAGGGTCGCTGTAGCACTTTGACGTGCTGCATGTTTTTGCCCTTTGATCGAGCACGATTAAAGGAAACATGCACGAACGACACGATCCGGTACGGGAGGAGCCTCAGATGCTGATCGATGGAAAAGTCTTTATCGTGACCGGTGGCGGTTCGGGCCTCGGCGCAGCCGTCGCGCGGCGACTGCATGGCGAGGGTGCCCGTGTGGTTCTTGCCGACGTCAACGCCGAGGCCGGCCAGAAGATGGCCGAGGAACTTGGCAGCAACGCCCTCTTCCAGAAGACGGATGTCACCAACGAAGCGGATGGCGCCGCCGCCGTTGCAGCGGCACTGGATCGCTTCGGCCATCTCCATGGACTGGTGAACTGCGCCGGTATCGCGCCGGGCGAAAAGGTACTCGGCCGCGACGGCCCGCATCGCCTCGAAAGCTTTTCGCGCGCGGTCGGCATCAACCTGATCGGCACCTTCAACATGCTGCGGCTTGCCTCCGAGGCGATCCAGCGGGAGGAGCCGGGCGAGGACGGCGAACGAGGCGTGATCGTCAACACCGCATCGGTTGCCGCCTTCGACGGCCAGATCGGCCAGGCCGCCTATGCGGCGTCCAAGGGCGGCGTCGTCTCGATGACGTTGCCGATCGCCCGCGAGCTTGCGCGCTATGGCATCCGTGTCGTCGCCATTGCACCGGGCATCTTCGAAACGCCGATGATGGCCGGCATGCCGCAGGAAGTGCAGGATTCGCTCGGCAAGAGCGTGCCCTTCCCGCAGCGCCTCGGTAAACCGGAGGAGTTTGCGGCCCTCGTGCAGCACATCTGCGAGAACCGCATGCTGAATGGCGAAGTCATCCGCCTCGACGGCGCCTTGCGTATGGGCGCGCGCTGACAGGACCAGCACCGGCACCGCGCTCGTATTCAACCGGGCGCGGCGCCACGCCTTTACCAAGGCAGATCAGGCGGCCTGATCGACCATCCTGACGACATAGGCGCAGCGGCGGGCGCCGGCGAGGATGTGCTCGGCGCGCTCGACCTCGACCCCGGGGCCAAGCACTGCGCGGAACACGCTCAACTCCGCCCGGCAGAAGCCCTGGCAGCTCGTCGCAGCGGCGCAGATCGGACAATGGTTCTCGACAAACAGCAGCGTTCCGTCGCCGGGATCCTCGTAGGCCGCCATGTAGCCCTCCTGCGACCGCAACCGCACCAATTCGTCCACCCGCTCGCGCAGGCTCTTCTTGTCACTCATCGCCGCGCTGTAGTTCTCCCGCGTCTCGTTCTCCCGTGCCGCGATCAGCCGATCGATCGCCGCCTCGCCGAGCGTCTGGCGGATCGTCCTCAACAGCTGGACGGTCAGCTCCGCATGCGTGTCGGGAAACTCAGCGTGTCCAAGTGCGGTCAGCCCCCAGAATTGCGACGGACGACCGACGCCTTTCGCCTCCGACCAGGACAGGACGAGACCATCCTCGGCAAGGCGAACCAGCTGTTGCCGTACGGCCTCGCCGGTAATCGTCAGACGCTTGCCGAGTGCCGCCGCCGTTTGCGGACCATGCAGCTTCAGCGCCAGCATGATGCGCTCTCCCGGCGTGCGGCCCCTGCTTTGCTCCGGATTTAACAAGTGATCGCTTGACATATTCCTGCGCGCAGATTTACAAAGAATTGTCTTGCTAAATACACTCTCATCCATTCGCAGACAAGTGATCCGTCGAGAGTGTCCCGCCCGCAAAGGAATTGATCATGGCCTTCGAACTTCCCGCCCTTCCCTATGCACCCGCAGCACTCGCTGAAAACGGCATGAGCGCCGAGACGATCGAATTCCACCACGGCAAGCATCACCAGGCCTATGTCACGGCGCTGAACGGCTTCGTTGAGAAGGACGCATCGCTTGCCGGCCTGTTGCTCGAGGAGATCATTCGTCTCAGCCACGGCAAGGCGGAACTGGCGCCGGTCTTCAACAATGCCGGCCAGCATTGGAACCATATCCTCTTCTGGAAAAACCTTTCGCCCAAGGGCGGCCAGATCCCAGGCGCGCTCGAAAACAAGATCACCGAAGACTTCGGCAGCGTTCAAGGCTTCAAGGATGCCTTCAAGGCCGCCGCCACCGGCCAGTTCGGCTCCGGCTGGGCCTGGCTCGTACTCGGCCCTGACGGCAAGCTCAAGGTGACGAAGACCGCCAACGGCTCCAATCCGGTCGCAACCAACGAAGGCAAGGCCCTGCTTGGCCTCGATGTCTGGGAACATGCCTATTACATAGACTACCGCAACCGCCGACCGGACTACACCTCGAACTTCCTCGACAAGCTCGCCAACTACGAGTTTGCCGAAGCGGAATTGAAGTCCGCCTGACCAGCCGATGAGCACCGCGAGCCGGAACCGGCTCGCGGATCGGATGGTCAGAGAATTTGCGACGGCCCTCTCGCCCCGCCTGCGCCTGGGCTTTCGCAAACCCCCGTGGCGTCTCCCCGCCGCCACGGGCTATCCCAGTTGGAACACGACCCATGCGCCAGACATATTCGCTCTCTGTCGATATCGACGCTCACGCCAACCTGGCCGTGTCGAAACCGGAGTTCGCCGACACCCTGTCGCATCTTGCCGCCACCGTCTGCGTGGCAAGCGCCGGCAAAAGCACAGATAGTCTCGGCCGGACCGTGACGGCAACCTTTTCGCTTTCCGCCAACCCGCCGTCGATCGTCATTTCGATCAAGGCGGACAGTCCGCTCGCCACATTGATCGCCGCTGAAGAGGGTTTCTCGCTGGCCATGCTGGCTGAAGGGCAGGAACTAATCGCGGATGCCTTCGCCGGCAAGATCGAAGCGTCCAAGCGTTACCTCGTCGGCATCTGGGCCGACTGGCCGAGCGGACGGCCAAGGCTTCTCGGAGCCGCCGCTGCGCTCGACTGCGTGCTCAGCGCTTCGATGCAGGTCGGGGACCACACGCTGTTCGTCGGAACAATTGTCGCAACCGAGACTTCCACCCATGCCGACCCCTTGATCTGGAGCCGCCGGCGATATCAGTCTCTCGACAGGACGAGATCGTTGCCGTCGCCGCCGGGCAACGGACATGCGACCCTCGCCCCAACTAAGCCTGCGGCCTGAATCGGCGATCGCGTCGGAGGAACTCCAGCAATGCGGCAAGTGCTCGAAAAGCTCTTACAGGACGGCAAGGACGACGCCCTGCTGCGCTTCACGCTCGGCAGCATCTGCCTTCAGGAGGCGGATCTCGAAACCGCCCTTGCCCATGTCGAGCGGGCGATCGCCTTCGACCCGGATTACTCGGCAGCGTGGAAACTGCGCGGTGCCATCTTGCACAAGCTCGCCCGGTTCGAAGAGGCGATCCAGGTCTGGCGTGAAGGCCGCGTCGTAGCCGAACGGAAGGGCGATCTGCAGGCGGCAAAAGAGATCGGCGTTTTCCTGAAACGCTTGGAGCGGCAATGCATCGCTGCCAACAGGAACGAATAGCAGCAGACCCTGTGTGAGGGGGACCGGGCCCGGCCGCGATGCCGAGCCTCGATAGGATCACGAATGGTCAACTCACTTGAAGACCGACGGTAGCCAGAGCGACAGGGCCGGGATGTAGGTGACCGCCATCAGCACCGCGATGCTGGCGCCGAAGAACGGCCAGATGGTGCGCATCGCCTCGCGAATGGAAATCCCGCCAACGGCACAGCCGACGAAGAGCACCGTGCCGACCGGTGGCGTGTTGAGCCCGATGCCGGCGTTGAGGATCATCACCACGCCGAAATGCACCGGATCGATACCGAAGGCCTTCACCACCGGCAAGAGCACCGGCGTGCAGATGATCACCATCGGCGCCATATCCATGAAGGTGCCAAGAAACAGCAGGATGATGTTGATGACAAGCAGCACGATGATCGGGTTTTCCGAGATCGCGCTGATCGCGCTGATCATCAGCGCCTGCACCTGCAGGAACGCCATCAGCCAGCCGAAGGACGCCGCCATGCCGATGACCAGAAGCACCATGGCGGTGGTCCGCACCGCCCCCATCACCGCCTCGACGAAACCCGTCCAATCCAGCTCGCGGTAAACCAGCATGGCGACGAGGAAAGCATAGAGCACGGCGATGCAGGAGCTCTCGGTGGCTGTGAAGACGCCGGAGCGTACGCCTCCGAAGATGATGCCGATCAGCACGATACCGGGGAACGAGGCGAGCAGGTAATAGAAGACCTTGGAAAATCCCGGAAACGGCTCGGCCGGATAACCTCTGCGCCTTGCAACGATATAGGCCGTCACCATCAGCGAAAGCGCAAGCAGCAGGCCGGGAATGATGCCGGCGGTAAAGAGATCGGCGACGGAGACGTTGCCGCCGGCTGCGATCGAATAAAGGATCATGTTGTGCGACGGCGGCACCATCAGCGCGATGATCGCCGCATTGACCGTGACGTTGACGGCATAGTCGCGGTCATAGCCGCGCTTTGCCATTTGCGGGATCATCAGGCCGCCGACCGCCGAGGCATCCGCCACTGCCGAGCCGGAGATGCCGCCGAAGAGTGTAGAGGCGACGATGTTGACCTGGCCGAGACCACCGCGAAGGTGCCCGACGAGGCCGGCGGCAAACTGGATCAGCCGGTTGGCAATGCCACCGCGCACCATGAGGTCGCCGGCAAAGATGAAGAACGGGATCGCCATCATGGCGAAGATGTTCATGCCGGAATTCAACTGCTGGAACACCACCACCGGCGGCAGGCCGAGATAGAGAACGGTGGCGAACGAGGCGATGCCGAGGCAAAACGCGATCGGCGTGCCGATGAACATCAAGAGGGTGAAGACCCCGAAGAGGATAGTGTAAGCCATTTAGGCCATCTCCTGCACGACGACATCTGCGGCGACATCGACACCCAGAACCAGATCGATCAAACGCTCGGCGGCAAACAGGGCAATCATCCCACCGCCGACAATGAGCGGAAAAAAGTCGACCCCTCCCGGCCAGCCGAGAACGGGAATGGTGGCCGTCCAAGTGCCGACGCAAAGAAGCAGGCCGTAATAGGCCATGGAGGCGCCGAAGATGACGATCAGGCCAAGGCTCGTCAGGTCCATGGCCATTTGCACTGAAGGCTTCATCACATGACGGATGACATCGAGCCCGAGATGCACACTTTCGCGCACGCCGACGGCGGCACCGAGCATGATGAACCAGGCCATGAGATGGAGGGCCAAGGGTTCAGACCAGCTTGGCGAGTCGTTCAAGACGTAGCGGGCAAAGACCTGCCAGCCGACGATCAACGTCATGGCGACCATGCCGGCGCCGGCGATATAGAGCGACGCGCGGCTTAGCGCTCCGAGAACCGGGCGCATCGCCCGCATGAAACGACGCATGTCTCTTCCTCCTCCGCAAAAGCGATCAATGGACAGTTGCGAAAGCCGGCTCCATTCTCGGAGCCGGCCCGCCGTCTGCTGTCACTTGACCGCCTTCACCCGCTCGAGAAGGTCCTTGAGCTTCGGGTCGCTGACGAACTGGTCGTAGACCGGCCCCATGGCGGCAGCGAACTCTTCCTTGTTGACCTTGATGACGTTTGCACCGGCGGCGCGAACCTTCTCTTCCGAGACTTTTTCGCGCGCGCTCCACAATTCGCGCATTTTGCCGACGGAATCCTTTGCCGCCTGGCGGATCAGGCCCTGGTCATCGGAGGAGAGCTTGTCCCAGCTCATCTTGGAGACCACCAGGATTTCCGGATTGAGAGAATGTTCGGTGAGCGAGTAGTTCTTGGCCACCTCGAAATGACGGGCGGACTCATAGGACGGCCAATTGTTCTCGGCACCGTCGACGACACCGGTTTCAAGCGACGAATAGACCTCGCCCATCGGCATCGGCGTCGGGTTGGCGCCGAAGGCCTGCATCATCGCGATCCAGAGGTCGGACTGCTGCACGCGGATCTTCAGCCCCTTAAGATCGGCCAGTTTCTCGATCGGCTTTTTGGTCGTGTAGAAGGAACGGGCGCCGGAATCGTAGAAGGCGAGACCGATCAGACCGTGCGGCTCGAAAGCGGCGAGAACCTCCTCGCCGATCGAGCCGTCGACCGTCTTGTGCATGTGCTCGGTCGAGCGGAACAGGAATGGCATGCCAAGGACCATCGTCTCCTTGACGAGGTTGTTGAAGGGCGCGGCGTTGACCCGGTTCATGTCGATGACGCCGAAGCGGGTCTGCTCGATCGTGTCCTTCTCGCCACCGAGCACGCCGTTGTTCATGACCTCGATCTTGATCCGGCCGTTGCTGCGTTCGGACAGCAGCTGCCCCATGTACTTCACGGCCTCAACCGTCGGATAGCCATCCGGGTGGATGTCCGCCGAACGCAAGGTGATTTCCTGCGCCTGCGCCGCTGTGCCGGCAAACGCCAGCCCCATTGCGACGCAAAGCATGCCTGCAATTTTCTTCATGTTTTCCTCCTCCTCTAATCGTGCTTCGGCCTCTCCCAAGGCCGAGTTGCTGCCCGTCCGGGCCGGTATGCGAAATCTCATGTCCTTGGGCCCGACAGGGAGCCTCCCGGCTCCGGCCGCGGGTCGAAGTCACGCCGCCGCGAAGGCCGGCAGCTTGAACAGGTGTTCCGGGTTCTCCACGAGGGCCAGATGCTTTGCCCGGTCGTTGGCAAGCCAGCCGAGCACCAGTTCGGCGAGCCGCGCGTCATTGGGATAGTCTTCCGTTTTCCGGATCATGTTGTGCGGCCAGTTCGAGCCCCAGATGATGCGTTCCGGGGCATGGTCTGCGATCCTGCGCGAAAAGGCGGCCACATCCTCGTAGGGCCATCCCGCTCTCGAACTCTCGTAGACGCCCGCGAACTTGAACCAGACATTGCCCCGGTCGATCAGTTTGAGAAGTGCTGCAATCTCCGGCCCATCCGGGTCGACGCCGGCGAAGAATTTGCCGTGGTGATCGAGCACCCAGCGCGAACGGATGCGCTCCAGCCGCGGCAGGTGGTCAAGTATCCTGTTGCCATCGAACTGCACGGCGATCATCCAATCCGCCGCGTGTGCCCGTGCGTCGATCGCTTCCAGCGCGTCGAGCCCCACCGCGCCACCGGGCAGATCCATGATGCGTGCGCCGACGGCGCCGGATGCGCTCAGCGCGCGCATGTCCGCATCGGACGTGGTTTCGTCGATGACGACGACGGCACGTGCTGCATCCCTCATGGCGGCGACACAGGCAAGCGTGTTGGCGTTGTCCCGCTGGTGGGCATTGCCCTGGGTGATGATCACCCTGTCGATACCGAGCCAATCCATGACCCCGCGATAGGCCGTGACGTCTGGCAACGGTTCAGCCGGTAAAGGCGGACCGCCGGGAAGCGACGGAAACCCCGGCAGATACATGTGCATTTGGGCATCGACCGTGCCCTTCGGCAGACGGGGTTCAGGAGGACGGCCGGAGAGGGTGCGCTCGATCATCTCAAGCCTCGGGCATCTTGAACTGGGCGAGCGCACCGCGATCGATCTCTATGCCGAGACCAGGCGCGTCCGGGATCGCAACGACACCATTCACGGCCTCGATCGGCGTCTTCAGCACCGCCTGGCGGAAGGGATTCTCCGTCCGGTCGAACTCCATGATCGGCTCGATCGGGTTTACCCGCACCGGATCTGGCGTCATCGCCGCCATGAACTGTAGCGCCGCGGCAAGATGCACGCCGGTACCCCAGACATGCGGCACGATGCGCACGCCGTGCAACGTAGCAAGACTTGCAATCTTCGCCATCTCGGAGAACCCACCGCAGCCGCAGAGATCCGGCTGCAGGATATCGACGGCGCGGCTCTCGATCGCTGGCCACATGCCGTAGCGTGTATGCCAGGTCTCGCCGCCGGCGACCGGGATGGGCTGCCCGGCTCTCACCTCGCAATAGGCCGAAAGCTGTTCCGGCACCACTGGCTCCTCGAACCAGTCGATATCGTAGTCCGCCGCCGCCTTGCCGAGGCGGATCGCCTCGGTGACGGTGTAGCCGTGGTTGGCGTCGATCATCAGCCGCATTTCATCGCCGATCGCCTCGCGCACGGCGCGGATGACGCGCAGGTCTTCGTCGATGCTAAAGCCGATCTTGATCTTGCAGGCGTGAAACCCCTGCGCCCGGCGTTCCGCCATCTCCATGGCATTGTCGGAGACGCGGTCGACCCCGTCGCGCTTGAAGCTGCCGGTCGCATAGGCGCGCACGCTCTCGCGCCAGCGGCCACCGAGCAGCATGGAGACCGAGGCACCGTGATGTTTGCCCTTGATATCCCAGAGCGCGATGTCGATGCCGGACAGCGCCGTGATCGCCAGACCGCGCTGCCCCTGATCACGCAGCGCATTATAGAGGATCGCCCAGAGTTTTTCGGTCTGGCGCGGGTCCTGGCCGATCAGCCAGGGGGAATAGGCGGCGACCACGGCCGCATTGGGTCTCGCCGGCCCAAGGCATTCGCCCCAGCCGACGGTCCCGTCATCGCATTCGATCTCGACTAGCACATGCGCGCGCCGATCAAAGCGCATCGACGCGCTTTCGAACGGCACCGCCAGCCGGTGCTCGAGGAGATGGGTGCGGACGGCGGTGATCTTCATGCCACTCCTCCCTGCCCGTCACGCTTTGCGCTTGTGACTGCCGATGAGGGCGTCGAGCAGCTCGACTTCGGCCCCCGTCAGGTCCTTGAGCGGGCTGCGCACCGGACCCGCATTGAACCCCTGCAGGCGCACGCCCGCCTTGACCGCCGAAACGGCATAGCCCTTGGCGCGGTTGCGGATGGCCATGAACGGATAGAAGAAATCGTTGAGGATGCGCTCGCAGGTGGCGCGGTCGCCGCTGCGCAGCGCCGCGTAGAACTCGTTGGCAAGACCCGGAACGAAGTTGAAGACGGCGGACGAATAGGTGGTGAAGCCAGCACCGAGATAGGCCTCGGCAAAAAGCTCGGCGGTCGGCATGCCGCCGAGATACATCAGCCGGTCGCCCATCTTGGCGGTGACCTGGCGCACGAGGCCGATATCACCGGTGCCATCCTTGAAGCCGATCAGGTTCGGGCATTCGTCACAGAGCCGCGCCAGCGTGTCGGGCTGCAGCACGGAGTTGTCACGGTTATAGACCATGACACCGATGCCGACCGACTGGCAGATCGTCTTCACATGGGCGTAGAGCCCTTCCTGCGGCGCATCGATCAGGTAGTGCGGCAGAAGCAGAATACCGTCCGCACCCACCCGCTCGACCGAGCGGGCAATATCGACCGCAACCTCGGTGCCGTAGCCGCAGCCGGATACGATCGCCGTATCGCCGGCAACCTCCTTGGCGGCGGCGACGATGCCGGGGATTTCATCGGGCTTCAGCGAGAAGAACTCGCCAGTTCCGCCGGCCGCAAACAGCACCGGCGCCTTGTAGCCGGCCAGCCACTCGACATGTGCCTTGTAGCTCTCCGGCGCAAAGCGACCGTCTTTGTCGAAGTGCGTGACCGGGAAGGAAAGGAGGCCCGATCCAAGCGCGGCCTTGATCTGTT
>NZ_JBQENZ010000036.1:0-68902 GCF_052044935.1 Ensifer sp. 22460 | reverse complement strand
TATCGTGGCCGTCGATCCTACCAGCGGCCGGCAAGTTCAGACGACTTCCCCTAAGGACAATATCGCTCGGTGGAGTTTCGCGTAATCTCAGCTGCGACGAGTTGCTTGAGCAGCCGCGCTTGGTTGCCGCTTCGGTCACCAGCGCAAAACCTAGGAAGGAGCATGACAATGAACCGTATTGCGACTTTTTCTATGATTGCCAGCCTCTCCGCCCTGAGCTTCGTTGGAATCGTGCACGGTCAAGGTGCCGCAATGGACTGGCCCAAAGAGATTGAGCAAACTGTGCGCAGCTACAGCGGCGACAAGATCAATGTCGTCGATGTAAGCACACTTGCGGAGCAGAACCAAACGCGCATGTGGGTCGAGCATGCCACGCCGGAACAACGCGCGGCGCTGCTCGAGGCGGTCAAAGCGAACAAGTCCTTGGCTGAAAAGCTGAAGGCGCAGAACGTCGAGATGGACAACATTGGTGGCGCTGAACAGGCGACCGACGGCGGGCTGACGATCTACGTTCGCTAACCCTCCCCGGGGTCAGTAAAGCGGGGTGCGGAACACCGATGGTACTCGCGCCGCATCCCGCTCCATCCGCGGCGGGCATAATTGCAATTATAGGACGCCCCTCACGCTAAATATGCCTTCCCCGTCGACTCCCGCAAGCTCGCCGACTATGGGGCCGGCTGCCTCAGGCGTAACGTCGAGCACCATCTCGTCTCCCACGGTTGGCGACATTCGCTCTTCCTTGAATCGCCGACATAGCTTCATAAATGGCGACTATCCAGGAAATGGCGGACCTTGCGTACGACCGAGGCCTGGTTCAGAAGGACCCCATTCCAGTCGATACATTATTCGATTTTGGAAGCCCAAAACGTGGACATCACGGCAACAAGCCGTAGCGGGCTCGTGGGAGCACGGTTCTGTCCGCCCCTAAGTCGACGTCCACGCTGTGAACGGCAGGTTTGCGCACCCATGTCGGTCGTAGAGTTCGTCATCGCGCGCGCCCGAAAACGGACATAGCTCCGCGGCGGCGTCATGTCTCCTGCGCGCCAATAGTGGTCGCCGAGGCAAGTCCTACAATCCTACAGCCGAGACAATCTGCCAAAAGACGTGTTTGGTATCTTTCACGCGTAGTGGTTGGCGTTCGCGTCGAGCTTGACACGGGCCACGTACAGGGCAATTTCATGCCTACCATAATGGCACCTCAATCTGGCCTGCTCTCCAGATTACTCAAGCTTTGGTATAGGGACAAATGCTGCCCCAAACCGGGCGGTGAACCAATTTGCACCGAAACGCTGCAGCGCATACATTGAGTCAGGACATCAACAATGAGACACGGAATCACAAAATTTTCATTCCAGCAGGTTGATGTCTTTTCCTCCAAAGTTTTGCTAGGCAATCCGCTGGCGGTTGTCATTGGAGCAGATTCTTTAACCGCATCTGAGATGGCTGCTTTCGCGCGCTGGACGAACCTTAGCGAAACGACTTTCCTTCTACAGCCGAACTCGGCAGATGCCGACTACCGCGTTCGCATCTTTACACCTGTTGCTGAGTTGCCCTTCGCGGGCCACCCCACTTTGGGGAGCTGCCACACATGGCTGTCTTCTGGTGGAAAGCCAAAGAGTGGCGAGATTGTCCAGGAGTGCGAGGTGGGACTAGTCCGCGTTCGGCGCAACAATGGACGACTATCTTTCGAAGCCCCCGAACTGCGCCGAACAGGCCCGGTGGAACTCGACACACTGAAGCTAGTCCTCAAAGGCTTGCGGTTGACATCCGATGACATCGTCGACGCCAACTGGGTGGACAATGGCCCTGGCTGGCTCGCTGTCCAACTGCGCTCCAGAGCTGACGTCCTCGCGCTTCGTCCGGATTTCGCCATCCTGTCCGGATTACGGGTCGGTGTCGTTGCCCCCTGGGATCCAACAAAGGATGGGCGGGAAGCGGATTTCGAAGTGCGTGCCTTTACCGCGGCCGGTTTTGAAGACCCGGTAACCGGCAGCTTAAATGCAGGCATTGCTCAATGGTTGATTGGTAACGGCGTCGCTTCCTCATCATACATTGCCAGCCAAGGTACCGTCCTTGGACGGGAAGGACGTGTTCATGTGGAGCTGGTCGAAGATCGGATTTGGGTCGGTGGCGACGTTACAACTTGCATCGAGGGCGTCGCAGCCTTTTAAAGTGCTGGTTATAAGACTAGCTGGCCGCCACGATCGCATCGCTATCGATGATTTCCGCAAAGTCGGATTTGAGATGGGCTATCGTTACATCGAAAATCGCACGCGCGGATAGCTGCTCATCCGGCATATCAAAGCCCATGACGGCATCACGGATGACGATCATCCTAAAGCCGAGGTCCGATCCAACTCGAACTGTGGTATTGACGCAAAAACCTGCAACTGCGCCCGTCACGACGAGGGTGCCGATGCCATTGTCGCGGAGATATTTTTCCATCCCGGTGGAAGCAAATGGCGAAGAAGTCGTCTTGACGAAAATCGGTTCGGCGTCCAGCGCTTCTGCGCAAGGCATCACCTGTTGAGCGGGTGAACCAAGGTGCATCGGGGATGTTGGATCAGGGTCGCTGTGGCGAACGTGGATCACCCTTTGTCCAGCCCTGCGGAATTCAGCAGCTAAGGCGGCGATCTTGGCCGGAGCATCACCGTGGACGTGATCGCGCCCTGCATCGAGACGATGCTGCATCAGCATCTGCATGTCGATAATTACAAGCGCTTGTTCCATTTTCCAATCCTCGCAGCCCCCGTGAGGCGACGAAAGGGGCCTACCATGGGCCAATCATGTCCGCAAAGGGCCAATCCCAGACCTCGATGGCAAGAGCTTAGATGTCCGCTTTCCGAGTTTGGGGTGTCCTAGCAGCGGAAGGTCGGCCATCGGCCCCAATTGAGACGCTCGGGTCGCACAGGCCAAGTATCCGCTTCTGACGCTTTCTGGGCATTCAGATCATGGGCAGCAACTCGAACTCTCCAACCGCCTGAGACGGACGGGAAGCCGGCAAAATGCCGCTCGGTTCGGATGTGTCCTATCCCTCGCCTTGAGTAGAATCGAACCCGCGGCCAGTCTTGTCGAGAGGCATGCGAACTCCGTCCTTACCACTTTCAACACGAGGCGGCGGGCGCACCCGGGGATAAGCTCCCCAACATGCTTGCCGCCAGCGCTGGCCGGATACCGCGCATTGAGAAAGACGGGGTTTGTCTTCGACCTCATCCAGCAGGCCCGATCATAGGGGGTCCTTCCACTTCTAAGCGGCGCGAGCGTCTTGAGCTGTTCGGCGATCATCGCAACTGACGGTCGTCGTGTTCACCTTGCGACAGCCGGATGTCCTGTAGGAATCGGAAGAGCGACCCCGCCAAGAAGCAAAGTGCCGCAACGAATAGTACGGCGGCGCCCGGTTCGTGACGATATCCCAAAAAGGCTACGACGAAGCCGAAGAGGAGCAGAAGCGTCACGCCGCTTCCGGCTAGAACTGCCAGGTACAATGCGCTGATTAAGAGGCGTTCACGCCGCCTCAGTTCCCCGATTTCCTTCTTCAGCGGGGCTCGGGCGACGTCACCGTCGTCGATCTCGCGGAGGTTTCTGATCCGCTCGGTTACGCCGGAAATCCGATTGACCAGGACCGCCACCATCGCCGCCACGCCATTTAGCATGAACGCCGGCGCGACCGCGTGATTGATCATCGTTGAAAGCTGATCGGGTTCGACTGACATACGGGCACCTTCGATCGGTACGGCACGAATGGACGACCGCGGCGCCGTGGTGGCGCTACGGAATGACATTGACTGCACGCGCAGCCACGAGCACGAGTGTCAGCAGTGAAATGGCACTTTCGAGCATCATCAGCCCCTTCGCACGCCGGGTGAGTGGCAGCACGTCGGTAGGACTGAAAGCGGTCGCCGTATTGAACGCCAACGACAGGTAATCGACGTAGAGCGGCCGCCAGTCTGGCGGCGCTAGTTCGGGAGCCGACGCCTGGGGAAACAGCCAGTCGGGTCTTCCCGCCATCCCACGCGCGATGCGCGACGGGCCACCCGCGTCGATCTGCCAGTAGAGTAGCGAGAAGGTGAGAACGTTGGTGACCCAAATGGTAAATGACGACGTCAAGAGCGAAACTGAGCGCGTCTCGGGAGGGTGCACGGTGATGATCCCGACCATATCTCCGAGTTCCGCCGCCGTATTCCCTGCGTAGACGCTGGCAAGCAGCATGACGGCGACGTGCTCGATCCGTAGCCACACAGCGTTGCCGGTCGATAGCGTTACTAGGACCATTGGAATGATAGCTGCTACCAGAACCACGTCCGATATCCATCGCGGCATGGCATAGACGTGATGCGGCAGCACCTCCAAGAAGACGAATACCGCAAGGATCGCCACCACCGGAGGCCAGCGTGGTTCGTCACGGCCTGCTTGGATGACATCGCTCATCGCTGCGCCGTCTGCGGACCTTGGGACATGCTGTCGTCACCCATGATGAAGAGAATGTTGGGTTTCCGGGTCTCCTGCGCGTGCATTGTAGCGGTACTCGCCAGCAGGCTGCCGGCGACGGCAGCCGCCTCTGTGAAGATCTTTGCAGTTCGTCTCATTTCTGATGCCTCCTTCAAGGGCCTCCGCGTGGATGGCCACGTTGGTTGAAAGACGTGTCCAGTCAAAAAGAGAGACAATTCGGAGAGCTCCAAGTTGTGACGCAGCAAAATGGACAGAACATGGCGCTTCGTGGCGCGCATATTTGCCTCTCGACTTGCCGAACGAGGGCACTCCTACCTTCCATATGTATTCTACACTGTACTAGCGGGCGCAGATATTGCCCTTTAGGGAATCAGCATGGAAGCAATTCTCCTAGCGCGGCTCCACACGACGCATTAACTGCGGTACTGAGATTGGAGTGTGCACTTCAGGGTGCTGCCCAGTTTTCGATGCGAACAAAATGTCCGAAGCCAACCGCGAATCTATCGCCTTGAACCGATCTGAACCACCGACCTCATAACTGGCAACGCATCTATTTTTGGCGGGATCCCGCCATATGAACGGGTTCGAAGCGATTACCCGCTGAGTGATAGGCTACCCGACGCGGTCTTCGCGAAATGTAATTGCCGATTTTGTGATGCCGGCTGCACCGCCGGAACTAGTATCCCGCGTCCCCGGTCAACGCGCTGCCTGTTCCGCCGTAAGTGCCCGTTCGCGGGTGCCGGAAACAATGATCTCCAGAATCTCGTGTTCGTCAGTGTGCTTGATATAGCGGTCGCCGACATACTGGCCGCGCTTCAGCACCATCACGCGATCGCCGACGGCAAAGATATCGACCAGCCGATGAGAGATGATGATCTGGGCTACACCCTGTCTCTTCAATTCCAGCATCGTTTCAAGCAGGCGGTCGGTCGCCATCACCGAAAGATTGGCGGTCGGCTCATCGAGGATTACGACCTGCGGCTCGAACGAGATGGCGCGGGCGATCGCTACGGATTGCTGGCGGCCACCCGACAAGCTTTCGACCTTCTGATAGACGGAGTTGACGTCGACCTTGAGCCGTTTCAGGACCTTGTCGGCCTCCGCATACATCTTCCGCCGATTGACGAACAGGCCTGTGAGCGGCCAGCGACCCAGAAAAATGTTCTGCCCGACGTCCAAGTTCCCGCACAGCGCGAAGTCCTGGTAGATCATCTCGATACCGACGTCTCGGCTCTCATGCGGACTCTTGAAATGCACCGGCTGTCCGGCGACGAAAATCTCGCCAGCGTCGCGCTGATATGCACCGGTCAGGATTTTCATTAGCGTCGATTTGCCGGCGGAATTGTCGCCGACGAGACCGAGGATCTCGCCGGGATAAAGCACCAGGTCGACCGAGCGTAGCGCCTGGACGGCACCGAATGCCTTTTCGATGCCCCGCATTTCCACGATCGGTGTGCCCTGGGGTTCAGCGGGCATGGGTGGCCTCCGATGCTTGTCCGCGTCGCGCCAAATAGGACCGCATGCGTCCGAAGATATTGGCCTGGCGCACCCAAATGTCGACGAGCACTGCCACGATAAGGATGACGCCGATGAAGACATTGATCCAGTGCTGCGGCATAGTGAACCCCTGGACATTCAATTGCAGCAGCGCCCGTACGAGCGTGATCGCTGCGGCGCCGGCAAGCGAACCGATGATGGTGCCGTAACCGCCGAAAATCGATCCGCCGCCGATGATAACCGAGGCGATGGCGTCCAGTTCGCGGAACTGCCCGGCGACGGGGTTGAAACTGCGGAAGTAGGCGACGTTGATGATCCCAGCCATGGAGGCGCAGAGCGCCGACAACAGGAGCGCGAGGAAGCGCACGCGGTGGGTGTTGATTCCCGCGTAAGCCGCGGCACGCAGATTGCCGCCGGTAGACAGGACCTTTAGTCCGAACGGCGTGTAAGCGAGCACGAGGCCAGCCATCAGGGCAACAAAGAACATCCAGATCGTCTGCACGCTGACGACTTCTGCGACGGTCCGAAGAAAGCCAGGCGGCAGCGACAAGCCGAAATGCAGGAGGACGTCGTTCGCCTTGCGGCCGAGCAGGTTGTAGCTTTCGGGCCAGCCCGTCAGTTGTTGGCCGGCGACGAACCAGGCGGCAAGGCCGCGGGCGATGTAGAACATACCCAGCGTAGCAATGAAGGCCGGCAGCTTGAAACCGACAGTGACGGTGGCGTTGACGAGGCCGGCTGCCATACCGACAAGCAGGCCCATCGCCACGGCGGTGATCGGGTCAGCGCCCAACACCTTCAGGAAATAGGCCGCGGTGCTGCCGGAAAGCGCAAGCACAGCGCCGACGGAGAGATCAATATCGCCGGCAGCGATGACATAGGTGAGCCCGACCGTGATGAGGGCAAGTTCTGTGTAGTTGAGCAGGATCGCGAACGTATTGGAGAGGTTCCACCAATAGTCGGGCCTGAGGGCGAGCCCCGTCAGCCACAACAGAACGGTCAGGATAATGGCAAGCGCGTCGCGGCGGGCGAGAAACTTGCCGAACCCGTTAGCCGTCAGCGCCAGGTCGCTCGCCATCGCTCCCTTGGTCTGGACGCCCTCCAGCGCCACGCCGCTCATTTCATAGGCGGGTGGCGGCGGGCGGCCACGCAGCCACGCCCAGAAGCGGCCCGCGACCTGGCGGCGGATGAGGTAGGGCTCTATCAGCACGGCAGTGACGAGAAGGAGGCCAAGGAAAACCAGCACCGCGCCCGCGGGCAAGGTAAACCTGGCATTGACCGCAATATTCTCGCCGTCGATGACGACGATGCGCGTGATCGGCCATCCCTCGCGCAAGACCTTGTCGATCAGCACGACGACCGCGGCCCCCAGGCAAGAGCCTAACACGCGACCGCGACCGCCTAAGATCGACGCGCCGCCAATGACCACGGATGCGATGACGGTGAGTTCCCAGCTGACGCCATAAAGGGGGGTGACGCCCTTATCCTGCGCCGCTGACAGGAGAGCCGCAAGGGTCGCGCAGAGCGACGAGATGAGGTAGGCGCGGATGCGCACCCAGCGCGTGGGAATACCGGCATAGACTGCCGCCTGTTCGTTGCCTCCGGTGGCGAGTGTCTCGTAGCCCCAGCGGGTCTTGCCAAGCACAAAGGCTCCGAACGCGGCAACGGAAGCGAAGACGAGGATCTGGTTGTTGAAGCCGAGGACATTTATTTCGCCCAGGTGGAAGAAGAGCGGAAATTCACCCGCCTTGCCGGAATAATAAATCGCCTGGCCGTGCGTGAGCGCCAGCACGAAACCGCGGCCGATGAAGAGGATCGTCAGCGTCGCGATGAATGCCGGCGCCTTCAGGATGGTCACGAGCACGCCGTTGAGCAGCCCGATCGCCATCCCCAGTAGCAGACAAAGAACGACCGAGGCCGTGATCCCGAGATCGAGAAAGCTCGGTGAAAAAAGCCGGGCGAACACCACCGCGACGATACCGTAGGTGGAACCTACCGACAGATCGAGGTCCTTGTTGACAATGACGAAGGTCATACCCACGGCGATGATCCCCACGCGAGAGGTGTCGCGCAGTAGGGCGTGAAGCGCGCCCGTCGAGGCGAAGAAGGTCGGATTGGCGACCAGGCCGCCGACATAGAGCAGCACAAGGAACAGGAGGAGACCGGCCTCCCAGCCGCCGGCGAGCTGCGGAGGCGGGCGGCCGAGCGATGTCATCTCTACAGGCGCCATGGGTTTGTCCGGTTGACCTCTGCACTTGTTCGGGCGGCAGGACCGTTCAGCCCTCCCGCCCGTGTATCAGGCGGCTCGAGCGAAATCAGTTCTCGAAGCGCTTGCCGACATTGGCGACGGTCGCCTTCGTCACCAGTTGGGCCCGCGTGTCGAGATTGGCGGCCGAGATGCCGCGGTCGATCTGCAGGTAGAGCTGCATGACCGGCCAGAAGCCTTGCAGGAACGGCTGTTGTCCCAACGAGCCCGTAAGGTTCCCCGCGGCGATGCCCTCTTGCTGCGCCGGCCCCAGGTCGAAGCCGAAGGCGCAGAACTTGCCGGTCCATCCCATTTGCGCGACTGCCTTGACGAGGGGCGGCGTGAAGACATTGTTTGCAGTGAAGGCCCCGACGACGTCACCACGCGACTCGAAGAGCGACACGAGCGCGTTCACGGGATCGTTCGGGTTCGTGTCGATGCCGACATTCTCCGGCCCGGCGTCCACCTTGAAGTTTTCAAGCTTTCCGGCGTCTTTCAGTGTCTTGACGATGGCATTAAAGGCCGAGGTCACCCGATTGTTCACTTCGATATTGCCCATCGCGGTCGAGGACGGCAGCAGGATCGAGCCGCTGGTCTTGCCGCTGTCGAGCACGCATTTGGCAAGTGCTTCGCCACCGATCGCGGCCGCGGATGCGTCCTGACCGGTATGACTGATGCTGCTGCGGTTGAGCAGCGTCCCGTCAAAGGAGTTCGTCGTGGCGACCGGAATGCCCTTTGCTTCGGCTGCCTTTACGATGTCGTTGTAAGCGCCGATCTGCGGCGTCGTCATGATGATGCCGTCGATCGTAGGATCCTGAACGATCTGATTAAGGATTTCGATCTCGCGGGCCGGATCGTCCACCGGCGACTCCGACCCAAGCAGCAGGATCTTGGCACCGATCATGTTGCCGGCCACCGTGGCGCCAACATAGACGGGATCGAAAAAGCCGTTCCCGGCCGTGTGCGTCACGATACCAAAGGTGAGGTGGCCGTCGGCCGAATGGAAATCCTTGGTGCCGGGCGCCTCTTTTGCGGCGTCCTCGAAACTGTAGCCGCCGACCGCCTTCTCGACACTGCCTGATTGCGCGGATGCATACGAGACGCCAACCGATAGCGCTGCGACCGATGCTGCCGCGTGCAACAAAATACGCCTCATAACTGGTCCTCCCTTGAAAGGGGCAGAAGCCGTTCGGGCGCGCTAGTCGAGAGGGCCGAATGCCTCCTCCCACGACGCTAATTTTCCGCGTAATTCCATCGTAAGTAAATGGTGAACGCGTGGTGCTGGCGAATTTGTTTGCCGGCGTCGTCAGGTTGCTATCCACCGAAGATGAAGGTGAGAAGAAGCAAAAAAGCGGACCCGGCGGGCATCCGATCACGGAGGAGGAGGTGACGCAGGTTTCCGTCAATCCATTAGGAAACGCTGACCGCTCTGCGAGCTGGCGTACACGTTAATTATGCTCGGTCTTGTCGAGACAAGTGCAAGCGTCACCACCCTGCTTTGGGCATTCGATCCGATCCTCATCCTCAGTCTTGCCTGGCCCTTTCTCGGGGAGCGGATCGATCGTCCGCTCGTCGGTCTCGTCGCTGTTGCGACCTGTGGCGTCTTGCTGGTCAGCGGCTTCGTGAGCGGTTCATCCTTAATAGCGAATCTCGGCTCTGCCTCATTTTGGCGGGCGTGCTGTGCTGTCGTTCAATGACAATCGTATGCAATAGCGACTTCTTATGTTGAGAAAGGCCTCGGAGAAACTCGGCCCATGGGGTGACGATCCTTCTGCATTAATGAGTATGGGAACATATCTAGAAGTATGATTTTATTGCGAAATTTAATGTTTTTCGCAGAATTCACTTGTTATTTCACGACTGAAAAAACTTGCAAAGGCACGGCCATCGCCAAGCCCCATGAAAAACTCGCAGAATCACGGGCCGTCCTCAAAGCGCTGCAGGACGGCGGGCGACGCATATTCAAGTCAGATGAGCTGACCCGCGTCCACCAGGAGCGGCGGCTGCAGAACGGGTTCCTGCGCGATATCATCAAGGGCTGGCTCACGTCGACCTGCCCGCAGGCACAGCAGCAGGACACCGCCCCCTGGTACACGAGCTTCTGGGAGTTCTGCAATGACCGGTTTGGCAAGGACTGGTTCCTGTCACCGGAGCAGTCGCTGCTTCTGCACGCGGAAGCGCCCACCATTCCGCCTCAGGTGGTGGTGAACTCCCCCAAAGGACCGAACAACAAAATCGACCTGCCGTTCGGCATTTCGCTCTATGACCTCAAGGTCAAGGAGATGCCAGCCGAACTGATCGCATGTTTAATTTGCTTGTCTCCGGCAACGGCGAGCCCGCTCCGCGTCGATTTCCGACACGCACGACGGATGGCCTACGGCTTCCGCGACACGCACAACAGCGCGCGAATAGGCATCTATGGGATGGTCAGCGGATGACCGTCATCAGAATGACTGTCAATTGGAAGTGTATCGAGCATAATAAAAGCGCCTTCACAGATGAATCACGCCGCGCCGCGCGGCGTGGGCGACCGCATCGGTGCGGCCGGTGGCATCAAGCTTGTCGATGACGCGGCCGACATGAAATTTCGCTGTATCGACAGAGATGCCGAGTTTGCGAGCAATCTCCTTATTCGAAAGACCTTCTGCGAGAAGCGCCACGACTTCGCGTTCGCGGGAAGTCAGGCCCGCCTCCTCCGTGGCGGCCCGCGCCGTGGAGAGGACCAGCTCGCACATCTCCCCTTCCGGCGCCAGACGCACCCAATCGACTGACGTCAGCAACTCGCTCAACCGCTCCGCAAGCACCGGATCGTCGATGCGCACCGCGATCGTAACAGGGCCCGTGTCACTCATCGGCGGGGTCGGGTCGCGATAGTGACCGCCGCCTCGACATCAGCGCCCGCACGCCTGATCCCCAAGGAGACCGATCTGCCAATCGATTGATGGTCAAGGGTCCGCACGAGCGCATTCACCGAAGGAACGGCCTCACCGTTCCAGTGGACGATGATGTCTCCTTGCAGGACCCCACCAATAGCGCCGGGTCCATCGGGGTCAACACTCATGACCATCGCCCCCTGGCCGCCACCGGTAACGGCGACCTGATGGAGCCCGAGGCCGAGATAGCCACGCGGGACTTCGCCATGCGCCAGGAGGAGAACCGCCGCGCCTTCAACGGTTGCAGAGGGGATGACGAGGGTTCGGCCCCGGGGGCCGCGCACCGCCATTCCAAAGACATTGCCCTCCGCACTGATCGCCAAGCCCCCCTCCGCGCGACGTCGCAATCTCACGTCGAGCTCGATACGTGCATCGATTTTCCCGCCGCGCATCGATCGCCACGCAGGACCAACCGCAATCGCGCTGCCGAATGAAACAAGTGGCGCGCTCTCGGCGGCCGCGGCGACCACGACGAGTGCACCAGGTCGAGGCACCACTTGGTCGAGCACAGCCGACGGCGCGTCGGCTCCCTCGACGCGAAGCAGCGCGATGTCAGTCGACGGATCGCGCCCCACCACGCTGGCTGGGTGTTGCGTGCCATCCGAGAATTCGATGAGGATCTGACCTTCGTTGGAAAGAGCTTCATCTGCGGTGATGATGAGCCCTTCGCGCCAGACGAACCCGGTAGCGAGCGAACGGGTTGAGGCAATTTCAACAATGCTCGGCGCCACCGCAGCGGCGGCTTCGACGATCGTGGAAGATAATTGAGCGAGGAAACTAGGTTCAGTCATGGGTGATCTCCTGTAAAGCCTAATGTGTGTCTCTACGGCGGTGATAGCCACTGCCCGGTCAGGTAGGCCGATCACGCTCGGCTTGCCCGCATCCCAACGCCTCGGCGCTCATCACTTGTCGACGTACGCGGCTGGCCCAATATTTCAACGCGATCTGGAAAGTCAGGATAGCGCCCGTGGCGTCGTAGTTGGGGAGCGAGTCTCATACAGGCAGTTTGAATAGATTACCCCGTCAGGGGCATAATTAGCCGGCTGCTCCTTGGCGTAACAGGTATTCGCCGGGGGGTCGTAGCCCCCCAATTAGCCAGAACCAGCGGCCCAGAAAACTCTCCGGATATCCCCGTTCCTCGCATATCGAGCATCCGGCAGGGGCACGGGTTCCCTCGATTCCGCGCTGCTACCGGTCGGCAAATGCGCAGAAGTCCGGATGGTGGCATCATCGTCAAATCAGCCGTCGCTGTCTTTGGTTGATAAAGGCCCGATACATTATGCAATCTTCTTGGCCCAAGAGGTGAACGTCACGGCAACAAGCCGTGCAGGGCTCGTGGGAGCACGATTCTGTCCGCCCCTAAGGCGAGTTCCACGCATAAGTTTGCGAACGGCAGTATTGCGGCCCCATTTCGGCCGTTGAAGCAGACCTTGCACCTGCCGGAAAGCAGATTTTGTCTAGTTTCAAGGTAACGGCGCCGCCTATAGCGGAAGTAAGCGTCGTCGCCTTCATGTCTCGGCGAAGCTGCTTAAATGTTTCGCAAAGCATCCTGTCTTCATTCTGGGCTACGGGCTCATCGCCACCATGATGCGTCCAGCGGAAAATTCATGCGAGACTCGGTCTGGTTGACGCGTTTTGTGGAGCGTCTGAAGAAGCTTGGCACTGCGATCCAGACCGCCGTTCTCGCGCAGCGCATATCCGTTGATCAAGTCCTCGAACGCGTCGGGATTGTCCCCACCAGCTGTCACATCTCCGGCAGGCCAGCCTTTCGGAAGCCGTCGACAAAGTGGTCTCGTACAGATGCATCGCGCAGCGGCTGGGAGCTGAGCCAATGGCCGATCGTGAAATGAGGGTGGGCGATCAGGAACAATTCTGCTTCTCGCCGCGCCTCCTCAGGGTGGCCCAACTGCGCAAGCGAAGCAGCCAGGAATTTGCGTGAGTTGGTACGATACGTGTCCTTCCTGCGGAGTGTAGCGGTTGCCGCCCCATAGTCACGCGCGGCGTATTGCGCCTGCCCAAGATGACAAAGATACCAGCAGGTTGGATAGGGATTGAGCCGCAGAGCTTTTTCGATCTGCGCTAGTCCGTCGGCAACCCTGCCGTCCAGCACGGACATGTCCGACATGGCGGCCCAGGTGTCGGCGTGGTTGGGGTCCAGCTCCAGGGCCTTGGCGAAGGCGGCCTCCGATTCCTCCCATCGCCGCTCATAAGCCAAAATGGTTCCCAGAACGTAACGGCAGCCGGCATCGTTGGGATCTAGGTCGACCGCCTTCTGCGCGAACGTCGCCGCCATCCGACGGTTAGGATCTTCGGGCTCGCCGAAATGAGTCCAGGCAAGCCAACGGTTATAGGCGAGCAGACTGAGCGCCTCGGCATATGATGGCTCGAGCTGAACCGCGCGTTGAAGCAGCATATAGGCCTCACGCTCAGTTTGCGGCGACTCTTCCGTCAGGAGGCGGGCGCGCACACACAGATCGTACGCCTCAAAGTTCTTCGGCCGATTGCGCTGCGTCGGGATGGTCAGCCGGCCGACGAGGGCTTCAACAATCTTGGCGTTAACTTCATCCTGTAATTCGAAAACATCTTCCACCGTCCTGTCAAACCGGTCGGCCCACAAGTGCTGGCCGCCAAGCGCGTCGATCAATTGGGCATTGATGCGGACACGGCCCATTGCGCGTCTGGCGCTCCCCTCAAGGACGTAGCGGACGCCGAGCTCCTGGGCGACCAGCCTTACGTCGACCGGCTTGCCCTTGTAGCCGTACACGGAATTGCGCGCGATGACGAACAGGCCAGCCGTACGGGAAAGGTCGGTGATCAGGTCTTCGGTCAAGCCGTCGACGAAAGGCGCGTCCGCTTCATCCCCACTCATATTCGTGAACGGCAATACAGCGATCGAGGGACATTCGGGCAGCGGCAATATGCTCTGCAGCGCATCCGGCCAATGCCACACGTGGACCGGGCGAGTCAGGTTCTTTAGGTAGCGTTCGCCTGCATCAAAGAACCGGTCGCCGATCTTGCCGACGATCTCGCCGTGAACTTTGGCTGAAATGCAGATACCTCCCGGTGCGGCCTGCGTCTCGAGGCGCGCCGCGACATTGACGCCGTCGCCGAGGACGTCTGAACCGTCGTCAATGACATCTCCCAGATTGACGCCTACACGCAAAAGCAGGCGCCGGTCTCCGGAAGCCTCAACAGCAGTGGTGGCCCGTTGCATTTCCAACGCTGCTGTGACCGCGTCCACCGCGCTAACGAATTCGATTAAGAATCCGTCGCCCATGACCTTGAAGATGCGACCGTTGTGGCGCATCACAGCCGGCTCGATAACGCCAGAACGGAGTTCCCTGAGGTTCGCCAGCGTTGCGACTTCATCAGCCTCCATCAGGCGTGAATATCCCACCACATCGGCAACGACGATGGCGGCAAGGCGACGCTGAAGAGACTGATCCGTCATGTGAGGACAAGCCTAACGACCGAGTTCGCAAGTTATTGTTCAGCGGCGGGTGAGTCAACAAATGGTCAGAGTAATGTCCAGGCGATCGCCACCTCCATCGAGCCGTCATCCTTCTTTGTGACCGACGGCGTCGAAGTGGACGACACGGAAATGAGTATCCACGGAAAGCGGATGGTTCTTGAACGCGTGGTGATGGGCGGCGAGCGGGGGCTTTCGGCGGAAGCGCCCAGTTCTGTTCGCGAAATTGCGTTCCGGGGGAGACCCGAACTGCAACTGCGCTAAGTCGGCATTTCTGGCCAACTCTCCAGATGCGGCCAGTCTCCTTCCGGCCCGAGGGCTGCCAGCCTCGATCGTTTCTCTTTCGGCCAATCAAGGCCAAGGAGAAATGAAATGGGATACTCTCGATATAATGCTGCAGCCCGCGGCTGTGCCGCATGGAATGCGGGGAAGACGGTCGGGACCAAGCGCCCTCTGACGCAGAAGCAGATCTGGGCAATCCGCTTCTTCCTGGATCGGGAAGGGCGGTTCGAGATCGCGCGCTTTTCGATCTCGCGATCGACAGCAAGCTTCGCCGTTGTATCTGGTCAAGATAAAGACAGGCGACCTGGAAACTGGACCGGAGAATCGAACGCGGGCAACGGTCGTTCAACAGAAGACCGGGCGTCCGGGTCCAATTCGAACTGACCAGCGATGTGCGTGCCAGCCTATTGGCGTGGCTTGAGAGACGCGGTGGCACCGTCGATGAATACGCTTTCCTAAGTCGGGTCGATCACTCGCGGCACATGAGCACGCGGCAGTACGCCCGCCTGGTCGATGAATGGGTCACAGCGATTGGGCTTCGAGCATCGGACTAGGCACGCACTCGCTGCGAAGAACGAAAGCGGCCATCGCCATCCAGATATTGCTCGGGCACACCAAGATCGAGAACACGGTTCGATATCTCGGTGTGGACATCGAGGATGCGTTGCTTTTGGCTGAGCGAACCGAAATATGAACATGGAACGGTCATTCGCTCAAACCGGATGACCGCTTCGTGGGGCTGGTTCTTCATTCACGAGATCCGATTTGGGGCGGGAGCGGAACGGCGGCTACGGCCAGTCGAAGAAGGCGCATGAAGAGTTTCATGCCGTCTTGAAGGCTGGAACCGCCGCCTTGGGCGTGCTTGATCCCATTCATGGCAGCGACAATGAGATTGGCCAGCTGCGCAGGTGGCACTTCCAGAGGTTCAAGATCGATTTCGCCCTTCTGCGCAGCAGCCAGTATGGTTTGCGTCAGCAGGTTCAAAAGCTTCTGGCGCGCGTCGAGCGTAATATCGGCCGCCAAGGCCACGTTGGCGGCAAATAGCTCATCTGCATCAGCACTGCCGCCAAATGGCGCAATCAACTCCCGCTGAAAAACCGCCATGGCCTTGGCAATGCGATCAAAGGCACACCCGTCGCTCGCCAGCACCGCTGCCACTTCATCCAAAGCCTTGGCGTGGGCGCGAGCTGAACCGGCCCGAAACAGCTCTTCCTTGCTGCTGAAGCTCAAATAGAGCGAGGCGCGCGAGATCGACGCCGCACGGGCAATGTCCGCCATTGACGTCTTGCGAAAGCCAAACCGCACAAACACCGGCAAGGCTGCATCCAGGATCAGGGTTATTTTTTGGTCGGGCTGCATGATGGGCAGATTGACACCTTAAGTCCAGACTGTCAAAAGACGATTGGACATTTAGGGTTCAAGTGTCTAATCGACATGGCCGACTGATGCGGTCAGAAGGACATTCGATGAAAAAAGAGACGAACGCTGCAAATGCAGCGGTGCTGGTTACCGGCATTGGTGGGTTTCTCGCCGGGCACGTCGCTTTTCAGTTGCTTAAGGAAGGCTATCGTGTGCGCGGTAGTCTGCGCCACATCGAAAAAAGTGACAGCGTGCGACGTCTGCTTGGCGCTCATATTGGCAAGGATGCTCTGGAGCGGCTCAGCTTCGTGCAGGCAGATCTTGATAGCGACAATGGCTGGCCTGCAGCTGTCGAAGGCTGTCGTTATGTCATTCATACCGCGTCTCCCTTTCCTCCTGGGTTTCCGGAAAATACGGACGCTTTGATCCAGACCGCCCGTGAGGGCGCTTTGCGGGTGCTCCTTGCGGCGCACAACGCGCGCGTCGAGCGGGTGGTCCTCACATCCTCGATAGGTGCCACCAACCATGGCGACGGGCAGGCCCCCTTCACCGAAGAAAATTGGACTGACCCGAACGGTCCGCGGGCAACGCCCTATTACCAGTCAAAAACTTTGACTGAGCGTGCTGCCTGGGCCTTTGCGCGCGACGTAGGGCTCGAACTGACGGTCATTAACCCGAGCATGATCCTGGGGCCGTTGCTCGGAGCGAATTTCGGGACATCCGTGGGACTGATCCATCATCTGATGACAGGACAATTCCAAGGTATTCCACGGTTTGGTTTCTCAGTGGTGGATGTGCGCGATGTGGCGCGGGCTCACCTGCTGGCGATGACGCAGCCCGAAGCCAAAGATCAAAGGTTTATCGTTGGCGGGCGCTTTTTCTGGCTCAAGGATTTGGTAGCTGTCCTGGCTGCGTCCTTCCCAGAGTACGTCTCACGGCTTCCTTCAGGTGAAGTTCCCGATGAGGTGGTTAGGGCGATGGCGGAATCCGACCCCCATGCACGAACCATCGTTCATGAACTCAATCGTGACCTGAGTGTCAGCGCAGCAAAGGCCAGGCATGTCCTGAACTGGCGGTCGCGCTTAGAGGAAGAGGCTATACGGGCTAGCGCCCAGAGCCTGATTGACCTGGGCTTGATCGCAGCCATGCCGCCGACAGCCGCAGCCTCCGTATAATCGTCACTTATTTAGAGATCGAGCGATCTCGCCTTTTTCAATTGGAGAATACCGTGACGACCCGATCCCCCGATACTGTCGAAACCTCCAGCACAATAGAGTTTTTGCGTGAAACGGAACGCGCCAGACTGCGCGCCCTCGTCGTCGCTGATCTCGACCGGGCAAGAAAGCTTCACGCACCAGACTTTCAATTGATCACGCCAATCGGCGTGGCCCTTTCCAAAGACGAGTATCTGGGGTCTATCGCATTGGGCAAAATTCGATACCTGACCTGGGAGCCTGCCGACATTGCGGTGCGCCTGTACGACACCGCTGCGGTCATCCGATATCGCGCCCAGTTGGAGGTCTTGTTCAGTGGGCACAAAGTCCCTCTCAGTGATTACTGGCACACCGACGTCTACGAACAGCGTGATGGCCAATGGATGGTCGTCTGGTCTCAGGCGACCAGCATCAGCGGATAGTCGGTGCCGCAGCCACGACAAGGGCCTGAAGTTTAGTGCAGACCGTCAAGCCGACTACGCAGCCAAATCGGCCATGTGATTGGTAGGTAATTGCAAGCAGCTTTGGGGTCTACGTTTTTGGAGAGCGAATGGCCGAATTGCGGTCGCTTACTGAACGGCAGTTTTCTGCCGGACGTTGCTCCGAAGGCGGCGCATTGACGCTGCCGGAGACCACCCCGTGCCCGTGCGCTTCCGAAGCGGATGACGTATGCCACAGAACAAGCGCAAGGAGCGCAGGCACTCCCCACAATTCCAGCATCGTTTCCCAACCCAATAGACGGGACAGACCAGCTGACGTCGCGGCCGCCAGCGTGGCGCCGCCCAAGGCGTTCTTGTAGCGGAAAAAAGAGAACATTTGACTGAAAAGTAGTCGGGTTACCATCCCGGTAGCTTTTCAGTTGCTCAGTTTCCTTCGGACCACGTCCCAATCAACATTGTCATGAAGCGCTCGGCCGCGGGCGAAAGCGTCCCACCGCGACGACGCACAATGCCGATCGTTCGTGAGATTTGAGGATTGCGAATAGGTCTCGTGACGAGGAACGGGTGCTCTTCCTGTGGTGTAGCGAGTTTTGGCAGAACCGAAATTCCAAGCCCGGCTTCCACCAAACCAAGCGATGTCGAAAGATGTGTGACTTCATAGGACCAACGCAGTTTCAGGTTCGATTTCGCCAACGCAGCGTCAAGAAGCGTGCGATTGCCGCTGGACCGGTGAACTGTGATCAGTTGATAGGGCGCCAGATCGTCCCATTCGAGTTCGCTCTTCGCCGCCAGCGGATGATCCTTGCGTGCCGCCAGCACGAATGGATCTTCGATGAGCCTGTCGAAGATGAGGTCGGGATCTGAAAAGCCCATGATATTGATGCCGAACTCGACTTCCCCACGGGCGACTGCCTGTAAACCGTCGGTAGCCGGCAGATCGAGAATGCGAAAACGAATATTGGGATACTCGTCGCTGAACTGCTTGATGACGGTTGGTAAAAAATAAAAAGCGGCCGTTGGCAGACATGCGATAGTCACAAGGCCGCTGCGCTGAGATCCGACATCGCGCACCGCAAACAGCGACGTGTCGAACTCCTCAAGCATTCGTCGCACCAACGGGATCAGCTCCGCGCCAAGGGCGGTTGTCGAGACATGACGGGTGGTGCGCTCGAGCAAGGGCGCCCCGATTGCAAGCTCCAGCTTCTGAATTCGACGGCTGAGTGCCGGCTGTGACAGATTGAGCGCTTCGGCAGAGCGGTGGAAGTTTTCCAGTTCGACGACCGCTAGAAACGCGCGGAGATCCAGTATCTCGCAATTAATGCTCACAACGCATCATTCCTTCTAATATTCGCATTTCACATATCAATCTTTTTGCCGCTTACTGCAACAAAGAAGCTGATTGATATTTAAATCACATCAGTAAGCGGACACAACCATGAACGATCTGATTTCCATTCCCTGCGTTCTGATGCGAGGCGGCACCTCCAAAGGACCGTTCTTTCTCGCCTCCGACCTTCCGTCAGATGAGCGTCCACGCGATCAAATTCTGCTTTCGGTCATGGGATCTGGTCATCCTCTGCAGATCGATGGTATCGGCGGCGGCAACCCCGTTACCAGCAAGGTTGCCATCGTCGGCCCGGCAACCATACCGGATGCCGATGTGGATTATCTGTTCGCCCAGGTCCGCATCGATCAGCAACTCGTCGATACCTCGCCGAATTGTGGAAATATGCTAGCGGCCGTCGGGCCGTTCGCGATCGAGGCCGGCCTGGTCAAGGCGGCGACGGGCGTAACCCGCGTGCGCATTCACAACGTCAATACCGGCAAAGTGATCGAAGCGGAGGTTCCGACCCCTGATGGCTGCGTTGCCTATATGGGGGATGCCTCGATCGACGGCGTGCCTGGCAATGCTGCGCCGATCGCGCTGACCTTCATGGACGCGGCTGGGGCACGCACGGGGAAGCTTTTTCCCACCGGCAACCCGCGCGACAGCATTGACGGTATCGATGTCACCTGCATCGACTGCGCTATGCCGATGATGTTGCTGGAAGCCACCGCCCTCGGTGTGACGGGCGACGAACCTGCAGCCGAGCTTAATACCAACGGCGCATTGCTCGAACGGCTCGAAACTCTGAGGCTCGAAGCTGGCCGGCGCATGGGTATGGGTGACGTCAGCAATCAGGTCACGCCAAAGCCGGTTCTAATCTCCAGGCCCAACAACGGCGGCGATCTCGGCGTGCGCTATTTCATGCCGCATCAGTGCCACCCATCTCTCGCAACGACCGGTGCGGTCGGCATAGCCACGGCCTGCATCAGCGACGGAACCGTCGCCTCGCGGCTGATCGGAGACCGCAAGCCACCGGTCGTTCTCGTTCTCGACCATCCAAGCGGCCGTTTGGAAGTGAAACTGGATACCCGCGATGGCAAGACAGTTGCTGGAATCCTGCGTACGGCCCGGCGCCTCTTCGAAGGCCAGGTCTTTGCAAAACCTATCGCGCAAATGGTTTGCGCGGCATAATCGAAAGTGGTTGCCGGGAGGGCGCCACGCATCAGGGAGGAATACACATGCGTAACCTATTGCTCGCACTTGCGGCAACGGTCGCTTTCGCCGGTTCGGCTATTGCGGAACCCGTCCGCATCAGCGTCGGGTCCTACAACCTCAACAACCTGCCCTTTCCGGTCGCAGCTGGCCTAGGTCTCTACGAGAAGGAAGGTCTTGAGGTAACCGTCGAAAACTTCGCATCGGGCGGTTCCAAGACGCTGCAGGCGCTCGTTGCCGGCTCCACGGATATCGCCGTCGGCTTCTACGACCACACCATCCAGATGCAGTCGCAGAACAAGGCTGTTGTCGCCTTCGTGCAATTGGCCCGCAATTCCGGGCTCGTGCTTGCCGGTGGAAAGAACGCTGCGTTCGATCCCGCCAAACCTGAAACGATCAAGGGCGCGAAAATCGGTATCACAGCGCCGGGCTCGTCTTCAGACTTCTTCGTCCGCTATTATCTGCAGCGCCACAGCCTATCGGCTGATGACGTCTCGTTGATCGGGGTCGGCTCCGGTTCAGCTGCTGTTGCGGCGCTCGAGCAAGGAAAGGTTGATCTATTGGTCAACTACGATCCGGCGGCAACCTTTATCGAAGCCAAGGGTGTCGGCAAGATTTTGATCGACGCCCGCAGCGACGCCGGTGCCACGCAAATCTACGGTGGGATCTACCCGACCTCCGTCCTTTATGCGACGCAGGCCTATATCGATGAGAACCCGGAAACCATCCAGAAAGTCACAAACGCGACCGTGAAGGCGCTGGCCTGGATGAACACACACAGCGCTGAAGAGATCGTCGAAAAACTGCCGAAGGAATTCATCTCCGGTGACCGGGGCACCTATGTGAAGGCTGTCGAGAATGCCAAACTGATCTTCTCGGTCGATGGCAAATTCAGCGAGACCGACACTCAGATACCCCTCGCCGTCTTGAAGAGTTTCAACGAAAAGGTTGCTGCCGCGACTATCGATCTTTCCAAAACCTACACGAATGCTTTCGTGGACAAAGTCAACGACAAGACCATCAATTAATCCAGGAGGAGGCCATGGCTTTGGCTGTCGTAAAACCCATGTCCGTTCCGTCGGGCGAGCTAAACAAGAGGCCAATGGTATCGATTGACGCCGTCACGATGTCATTCGGCTCCTATGTAGCGGTGCAGGACGTGAACCTGACAGTTGCCGATGGCGAGTTTCTCGCCATCGTGGGACCAACAGGCTGTGGCAAAAGTACCGTGCTCAACGCCATTGCTGGTCTTCTGAAGCCTGCCAGCGGAACAGTGGCGATCGACGGCGCTCCGGTTAAGGGCGTCCAGAACGATATCGGCTATCTCTTTCAGCAGGACGCGCTGCTGCCCTGGAAGACATCGATCGAGAATGTCGAGCTGGGACTGCTGTTCAAAGGTGTGCCGAGTTCAGAGCGACGCGAGCGTTCTATGAACTGGCTTGCGAAAGTCGGACTCAAAGGGTTCGAGCATCGCTATCCGCATCAGCTTTCGGGCGGCCAGCGCAAGCGCGTCCAGATGGCGCAGGCCCTAATCTCCGGCCCCAAAGTCATCCTAATGGACGAGCCCTTTTCGGCCCTCGATATTCACACACGGCACCTCATGCAAAACGAACTCCTGCGTCTGTGGCAGGAAGAGCGCAGGGCTGTCGTAATGATCACGCATGACCTCGAAGAAGCAATAGCCCTCGGCGACCGGGTCGCAATTCTTGCAGCCGGCCCTCGTTCACGGGTTATCGAAAGCTTCCCGGTGGAACTCGAGCGCCCTCGCGACGTCGCGGAAATTAAACTCGATCCACGCTTTATGGATCTTTATCGAAATATCTGGGCGTCCCTGCGCGGCGAAGTGGAGAAAAGCTATGAACGTCGTGACTGAACGCATCATCCAGCTCGGGATGCTAATCTTTATCCTCGGCGGCTGGCAGCTTGGCGTGACCGCCGGCTTCATCGATGTCTTCTTCTTTCCAGCCCCGCTCGACATCTTCAACCAGATGATCAGCTGGATTGTTGACCCCAGCTTCTATCGTCATGTGTCAATCACACTGACGGAGACTGTGCTCGGCTACATCATCGGCACAGGCCTTGGCGTCGCAGCCGGTGTATGGCTCGGTCTTAGCCGCAGTGCGGCACGGATTTTGGACCCCTTCATCAAAGGCCTGAACGCCATTCCGCGCGTCGTGCTTGCCCCAATTTTCGTGCTTTGGCTTGGTCTCGGCCTATGGTCCAAGGTAGCGCTCGCAGTAACGCTTGTCTTCTTCATCACCTTCTTCAACGCCATGCAGGGCGTCCGCGAAGTCAATCCGGTCGTCCTCGCAAACGCAAGGATTCTCGGGGCCAAACGTTCCGATCTGTTGCGGCATGTCTATTTTCCGGCGGCAGCCAGCTGGATTTTGTCCTCCCTTCGCACGTCAGTCGGCTTCGCGGTGGTCGGCGCCATCATTGGCGAATATCTCGGCTCCTCTGCCGGGCTCGGCTATCTGATCGCGCAGGCGGAAGGCAACTTCGACGCGGTTGGAGTGTTTGCCGGCATCATCATCCTGGCCGCGTTCGTGCTCATCATCGACCGAATTCTTGATGTTCTGGAAGGCCGGCTGATCAAGTGGAGACCGAATACCGCAGAAGAAAGAGCGACGTAACTATTAATCGGATCAGTTTCCATGTGAGAAGAATTGGGGTGCCGCCATCGGCGGCCCTTCTTAGCACGGTTCTGTCCGCCCCTAAGGCGACGTCCACGCTTAAGTTTGTGACCGGCAGCATGCACCTCCAAGTCGGACACTGAGCAGAGCACGGTGGTATCACAGAAGCGGACATGATACATGCCGCCGAGCTGCAGGTTTGCACCACTTCCAGACCTTACCTCGGAAGCTACGATCGACGCGTTTGGACCCAACGCTGCCATTCGCCGATAGCGCCCGACGGCTGGTCGATCGAAGATTCCGTGCGTTTCGCGGGTTAGCAAAGCGTGTCATCGGTAAATCGCGGTTCATCGCCCGGCTTGCCGCACGCGACCCAGTCGCGCTTCGCCCGCAGATAATTGGTCAGCTCGGCCAATTCAATTGCCTTCTGCTCAAGCCTGACGAGCTGGACGTCCATGATCTCGATCTCACGCGCCGGCGATAAGCCCTCGCGTTGCAGTTCCGTGGCAATCTCCGCGATCTCCTTGAGTGGCAGACCCAGTGATTGTGCGAAACGGATCATCCGAACCGTCGAGGCCTCCTGATCGGTGAAGATCTGATAGGGATTGCGACCACCTTTGGCGCCGAGTTGCGGCCTGAGCAGACCTTTGCGGACATAAAAGCGGACAGTGTCCTGGCTCAATCCTGTCCGCTGGGCGAATTCTCCGATCAGCATATTTTTACACCTTAAGCTGTTGACCATGGACCTTAGTCCAGCCTTATATGATGCGTTCCCTCAATTGTGGAACACTTTCATGCTGAACTATCCTAATAACGAGTCCCATGAGCCGACTGCCTTCGTGACTGGGGCAACCGGCCTTCTGGGCAACAATCTGGTCCGCGAACTAATCGCCGACGGCTGGGGCGTGCGCGCGCTGGTTCGCTCGCACGAGAAAGCAGCAATGCAGTTTGCCGGGCTGGATTTAGAGATCATAGCCGGCGATATGCTCGACGTGTCGGGTTTTGCGGACGCACTTAGGGGCGTCGACGTGGTTTTCCACACAGCGGCTTATTTCCGCGACTCTTACAAAGGCGGGAAGCATTGGGACGCGCTCTACGCGGCCAATGTCGCGGGTACGCGTGGCTTGCTCGATCACGCTTATCGTGCCGGAGTGCGGCGCTTCGTCCATACCAGCTCGGTTGCAGTGCTGCGCGGTGCAAAGGGACAAACCATAGACGAGTCCATGTTGCGGGACGAGCGGGACGCCGATGATTATTACCGCAGCAAGATCCTGTCGGACCGCGTGGTGCTTGATTTTCTCGACAAACATCCCGATTTTTGGGCGGCCATGGTGCTTCCGGGCTGGATGCACGGGCCGGGGGATATCGGGCCGACGTCGGCTGGCCAAACAGTGCTGGATGTGGCGCTCGAGCGCTTGCCCGGCGTTCCCCCCGGCTCCTTCTCGGTGGTCGATGCGCGCGATGTGGCGCGGGCGATGATCCTCGCTAGCCACAGGGGGCAACGCGGCGAACGTTACCTCGCCGCCGGACAGCATATGACCATGGCCGATTTGTTGCCGTTGATCGCACAAGCCACCAGGGCAAAGGCACCGACCCGCCGCATTCCACTCTTCTTGCTTTACCTGATCGGCGCCGGCAATGAGCTCTACGCGCGGATGACTGGCGAGCCTGTACTCTTGAGTTGGGCCATGGCGCGAACAGTTGCCACGGAGAATGACCGATCTCGCTACGATTGTGCGAAGAGCACACGAGAATTGGGTCTGGAGTTCCGGCCCGTGAGCGAAACCCTGCGTGATGAAGTGGCCTGGTTCCGTACGCACGGCTTCTTGCCTAGCTGAAGTTCGCGATACGGCGTTAAAGGGCTACAGCCAAGACAGAGGTTTCAGCCAAAGCCCCTTGAAGGTCGGTGACATTCGTTGAAATCGGTCTTAGTGCCCTTTTCGCCTTAGAAATCGAGCACGGATACGAAGGCGTCGATCCATTTTCGCTTCGGTTAATTGTGGCCCGATCTATTGGGCGATCGCAACGCGATCACCCACACTTACGCTGGCTCATCAGTGGGCGTCACCTCAGATGTAAAGGGGCATCAACGTGAACAGGAGTGGGGACGATTCTCCCAGAGTTTGACCGCCACCGCGTGCTCAGGTTTCGGCTTGGCCAGCACTCGACGGGCAACACGCGTGGCGGTGCGACGGCAAAAAAACAAGGCGTCCGGCGGTCTGCATGTGGATTACAACCCCGGAACATCGCGCCGATTGATTGTCGCACCATCTGATCCGGCATTCGTCGCGCTATACGCTCACCACCTAATTGCTGTGACGCCGCCTCGGCATCAGATGCGCCACGATGGCCGTTATGGTGCCGTGCCCAACTCTTCGAACAATACACGTGCGTAGAAATCCACACACTCTCCAACCCGTGCGGTGACCTCCTCATCGCTATCGTTCCATGGTGTTTCAAGGCCGATAGCGGCCCTGCGCAAGGGCTCAGCAACCAGAGCAGCAAGGATCATCCGGGCAGATCGGATGACATCAAATGACTGGACATCGGCTTGGTACTCGCGCAGCCAGTTCGCCACGGCCAGCACTCCCCGCTCGACTCCATTTCGATTATAGATTTCTGCCAGCCGTTCTCGACCCTCCTTTTCAGCACAGATGAGACGGAAAAGGGCTACAGCTTCCTTGGATAGGGCGATCCGATAAATCCTGCTCAATAGCTCCCGCAGGCTCCCCGGATCAGGACGCGGCTCGCTCGGCCGGTGATCTCCACTCGTTTGGAGTTGCTCAGTCCAGGACGCTACGATTTTCCCGACCAGTTCCTCACGATTGGCCGCCATAGCGTAAACAGTCTTTTTGGCAACTCCTGCGCTACGCGACACCGCATCGATGCTGAACTTGGCAAATCCCTGATCAAAGAGAAGCTGTGTTGAGGCTTGGAGAATTTTGCGTTCCACCTCAAGCCGATTACGGGCCGGACGCCCTCTCGCTCGCTTTTCCAAATCTTGATCCCCTTGACCAACGTCGTACGAAGGGTATACCCATCGAATTTAGGAAACGCCACACGTTTCCTAAATATAGGAGATAGGAAATGCAACAGGATTTGGAAGCAGCAATCCCTGTCGCGCTGCTGCACGCCGACCCAATTAGACTCGAAATGGGTATCGAGCGCTTCGGCTCCGGCACCCTCACGGTCGCCTGCAGAACGATAATGCCAGGGTGCAACGGAGCGATGCTGGAATGGTGGTTCAAGTATTTTGAAACCGACGAACACCTTCGCTGGTGGCATCCGATTGATCACAAGCGCCATTTCGGTTGGGACGAGCTTTGGAAAAAAGGTGAGAACTACATCGGCGCGACGATCAGGGCGACGGAGTCGCTAGGAGAGGTTCCTCCGGTCAAAGCAACCATCAAGTTCCTAAGCCCAGCTGCATACTTCAGTGCCACGGACATCGATGCCGCAAAGCGGGTGGGCGGCGTATCCGCACTTTTCTACGCCGGAATTGGCTTTGGCGATGATGTTGAGACTGACGAGCATGGAGTTCCAATAGGCGGCCGGATGATGCACGTCACACGGGACACGCCCGATGGCCTCGTTCTGCGAAGCAGATTCGTTCTTGGTCTCGATAGCGACAAGGGCGGCCACGCTGTCCCGGACGAGATCGGACTGGGGCTGATGCGCCATTGCCATTCGGAGTTCTCGTTCCTCGCGAAGGCACTTCCGTCTGCATATTATGGTGATCTCGCAAATTCTCGACCTGCCGACAACTGGTAGGTTCGCCCGGAGGCTGCTTATGCTGACTTGTCCGGTCGAAAGCGGGGGCAGTTCAGCTATCGAACTCATTCCGGAAGTTTGAACCACGAGATAACTTTTCTCAAAATTTTTCGGTGGCACGGTGACGTTCGCTTCCATCTGCCAACGGCGGCTGTCTATGCAGATTTCCGGGAATGAACGATGGATATGGCCGGAAGCAAAGCGCGGCCAGCCAGCTCGGGGCGTTCTATCCGCCAACCCACGCTTCGGTGGTGATCTTGAGAAGATCTGAACCTGGATCTGCTGCCAATTCCACACCTGCTCACGACTTGATCGTGAGCCTTGAGTACTCAATGCCCCCGCAGATAGATCGTTTGTCTCCAACACGGAAGCGAAGAAAATATGACGCGGCCCGGCTGGGACGCAAAAACAAACGGGGCGCAGAGACCGAAGTCCCTACGCCCCACTCTGGGAGATCGTCTGGCGCCGGATCAAAGATTGGCGAGCAGGTCGTTGATGCGGCTCTCGGCGCTGCCGAGGGCTTCGTCGACTGTCTTGTCACCATTTACGGCCGCACCGACTTCTTCGCCGATGATGTCCTGGATGGCAAACTGGCGCTGGACGGCGCCCGGCAGCGAGCGGCCAGTCTGTGCGACCTCGGCGATGTTATCACGGCGCGGCAGCGACTTGAATTCCTGCATGTCGAAGACCGCCTTGACCGCCGGCAGGTGACCGGTGCGAGCCCACTGGAAGTCGTTGTCGACCAGGAACTTGAATAGCTTGCCGACCGCTGCAGTTTGTTCCGGCGAACGATCCTTTCGCGGTACGACCCAGCTGTGGCCGTCGGCATAGGTACTGTCGCGACCAGCATAAAGCTGCGGAACCGGGTAAACCGTGTAGCCTTTCGCAAGGGGGGTGCCTTCCTTCTCCGATTGTGCGACGAAATCGCCGATCAGCCAGGTGCCGTTGACCGCAATGCCACCATCGCCGTTGGTGAACGCGGTAACAGCTGCCGCATAGTCAAGACCGGTTGTTGTCAGGCCCTCGTCCTTGATCTTCTTCATAAGCTCGACGACGTTCTTGGCTTCGAGCGTATTCAGCGTAATCTTGGTCGGGTCGGCGAAGAAGTCAGCGTTCTGCTGCTGCAGCAGTGTGTAGAGTACCCGCGCATAGGCGGCCGTCTCATTGGCGAGGATCTGCACGAGGTAAGGCTTGCCGGTCTTTTCCTTGAACTGCTTGCCCTGAGCTACAAGTTCGTCAGCCGACTTCGGAAGGATTGGCGTGCCGTCTGCGTTGACGAGGCCAGCTTGCTTCATAAGGTTCATGTTGACGTGGAAGAGCATCGTCCAGTTGTCGAAGGGCAGGCCGAACATCTGGCCTTCCTTGGTGACACCGTCACGGGCGGCAACCGTAAAGCTATCGGGCGAGATGCCCTGCGCGGAAAGAACCTCATCGACCGGGTCGATCAGACCGCGCGACTGATAATCGGAGATCGCGGAGTAATGCATGGACACGACGTCTGGCGCAGCGCCCGATGAGAGTTGGGCGTTGAGCTGGTCATAACCCGGCCATTCCACGGTGGTCACATTGACGTCGATATCGGGATTATCGGCTTCGAACTTGTTCACCAGCGAGGTGATGATACCGCACTCGCCGATAGCCTTGGAAACATCGGTGACGGAACCATAGTCTGCCTCGCAGGCGCCGAAGAAGCGCTGCAACTCGATCTTCGTCTGCGCGTGAGCCGACGTGCCGCAAGTCAGCGCGATCAATGCTGCCGTACTGAGTAGAAAACGTCTCATGGTAAATCTCTCCCTTTGACGGGCTCTCGCCCGGGTTCAAACCTGCTGCGGCCATTTCCTCCCGGCCGCAGCAGCAGTCACTTCACAGCACCGCTCGAAACCGCGGTGACGATATGGCGCTGGAAAATCACGTAGACGATCAGCACCGGCAGGCTGGCAAAGACTGCCTGCGCGCTGAGAAAGCCGAGCCCTTCGCTTTGGGCGAAATTGGTCTGGGACGAGGCGATGCCGATGGTGAGCGTAAACATCTCCTTTCTCGTGGCGGAGATCAGCGGCCACCAGTAGTCGTTCCAGGCATGCAGGAAGGTGAAGATGCCGAGCGTCGCTTGGGCCGGCAGCGTCTGCGGCAAGAGTACCTTCCAAAAAATGCGCAGCGGAGAGGCATTGTCGAGCAGTGCCGCCTCGTCGATCTCCTTGGGGATAGCCTTGAAGAACTGGGTCATCAGGAAGACCCCGAAGGCAGACGACATGCCAGGCAGCATCAGTCCGACATAGGTGTTGTGAAGGCCAAACCAGTTGAACATCTGGTGACGGGCAATGATGACTGCCTGTTCGGGCACAGCAAGACCGAAGAGCACGATGACGAATATCGTCTTGCGCAACGGAAATTCGAGGCGGGCAAAGGCATAGCCGGCAAGTGAAGACAGGATCAGCACGCCCGCCGTCTGTCCGATCGCAACCACCACGCTGTTGAAAAACCAGCCAAAGGCCTGCGATGAGTGGACGATGTTGACGTAGTTGATGAGCGTGTAGGGCAATCGGAATACCGATTCCGTGCCGAGCATCAGTTCCTTGTTGTCCTTGATCGACAGGCCGACGAGCCAGGCGACCGGCGCCATCATGGCGAGCGAGAGCGCAATGGCGATCGTAAGCAGGGTTCGATTGCCGGTCAGGGCATCCGAACGACAGGTCCTTTGATCCGTGCTCATTCGGAGGCCTCCGACTTGCGCGTCGAGACCACATACTGCGCCATCGCCGCCACGAGAATGATGAGGAAAAGGAACTCGGAGGCTGCAGCAGCCTTGCCGACATCCCAGCGCACGAAACCGACTTCATAGATATACATGACGAGCGGTCGCGACGTGCCGTTGGGGCCGCCATTCGTCATGATCTGCGCCTGGCCAAACAGCTGAAACTGCATCACGATCTGGACAATCGTGACCAGCATAATGGTGCGTGCGATCGAGGGAAGCGTCACGCGGGTGAGCACGCGCCATGGGCTGGCATTGTCGAGCGCCGCGGCTTCATAGAGATCGTTCGGGATTTGTTGCAGAGCGGCAAGAAACAGCATCATCGGCAGGCCGAGGCACCACCACACGGTAGCGACGCCGACCGAAAACAGCGACCAGCCGCTCGTTGAAAGGAAGTTGATCGGCTGTATTGCGAGCTGTTCGGAAACAACCGCCAACAGCCCGTCGCCGGGAATGAAGACAAAACGCCAGATCAGCGTCACGATCGTAACCGAAAGCACGGACGAAGAGAAGAACAGGCCGCGCAGGAACGAGGTTGTTCGCGTCGTCTTGTTGAGGGCAAGCGCCAGGAAAAGTCCGAGTACAACGAGCGACGGCACACTCACGAGCACGAAGATGACCGTATTGCGCAGTGCCTGCAGGAAGACTGGGTCGGCCATGACGCGCGCATAGTTTCCAAGGCCGACGAAACGGCCCGGCCCGAAGAGATCGACCTTGTGCAGACTCAACCACGCGCCCCAGAAGAGCGGAAAGACCAAAAGCACGACAAAGACAGTTAGATAGGGAAGGATGAAAAGGCCGTTGCTCCACTGGCTGCGGCGATAGCTCTCGGCCATGTCAATCGCCCTCCGAATGGTGGGCGATACCGGCGGCGTCGAAAAGGTGAATGGCGGTCGTGTCGAGGGCGATCTGCAAAATGTCGCCGCCACGCGCCTCGCTGCGCCCGTCGGTTTCGGCCGTCAGTTTCGTGCCGTCAGACATTTGTCCGTAGATCAGCGTGCGATCGCCAAGTCGTTCGACAACTTCGGCCTTGAGCGCAATGCCGGTCTGACCAGCTGGCAGCACGGTCACATCCTCGGCGCGAATGCCAAGACTCGCACCTTCAGGCGAGAAGCTGGGCGGCAAACGAAAGACGGTACGGATCTCGCCAAGACCGTTCGTCCCGACGGTCAGTGTATTGCTATCGTCAGACACGCTCTTGAGTGGCAAAAAATTGATGGCTGGCGAGCCGACAAAACCTGCCACGAACCGGGTTGCAGGACGTCGATAGATTTCCATCGGCGTACCGATCTGCTCGATCTTGCGGTTCTGCATGATGACGATGCGGTCAGCGAGCGTCATCGCTTCCACCTGATCATGCGTTACGAAGATCATCGTGCTGCCGAGGCGGCCATGAAGCTGGGCGAGCTCCAACCGCGTACGTGCGCGAAGGGCAGCATCGAGGTTCGAGAGCGGTTCGTCGAACAGGAACGCCTTCGGTTCCTTGACGATGGCGCGCCCGATCGCCACGCGCTGGCGCTGCCCACCGGAAAGCTTCTGCGGCTTTCGGTCGAGAAGATGGGCGATTTCCAGAGTCGAGGCGGCTTGGCGGACGCGACGATCGATCTCCTCCTTTGGCATGCCGATGTTTTCCAGACCGAAGGACATGTTCTCGGCAACGGTCATATGCGGGTAGAGCGCGTAGGACTGGAAGACCATCGCGACGCCCCGCTTGCCCGGTGGCAGCGTATCGACGCGCTGTTCGCCCACCGCGATCGTGCCGCTCGTCACGTCTTCCAAGCCTGCGATCATGCGCAGAAGCGTCGACTTGCCGCAACCCGAAGGCCCGAGGAAGACGACGAACTCGCCTGCCTTGATGGACAGCGAGATGTCGTCCAGCACGGTGAGCGCGCCGTAGCGCTTGGTGACGTTGGTGATCTCAATCGATGCTGACATGGTCCCTCCTCCCTGTCATTGCCGTCTTACGCGCCGAGCCGGATCATCCGATAACTCAGCGGTGCGATGGCGGCGACGAGCCGGCGACCGGCAACCGATGCGCCCGAGCCGTCGCGCGGCTCGATCGCTTGGCTACCGGGTCCGTTGGCGGCACGAAGATCGTGACCTTCGATGACCTTGTCCATGATCACCTTGCGGTCGCCGAAGCCTTCGAGCGAGAGATCAAGCTCGATCGTTTCCGCCTGGTGGCGGCTGACGATGAAGAAGGTGAGAGCGCCATCCGCCTCCGTCTCGACGGCGGAGACGTCGAGATAGGCGACATTTTCGGCAAAGTCGGTTGAATAGCCGGGGCAATCAAGCGCCAGCTGGAGCGCCTTGCCGCGGCCGTATTGCGAGGCGTAGGCATAGGGGAAGAACGTGGTCTGCCGCCATGCCGGGCCACCCGGAACGGTCATGATCGGGGCGATGACGTTGACAAGCTGCGCCAGGCAGCCGACCTTCACCACATCCGAGCGGCGGATGAAGGTGTTGAGGATGCAGCCCACCTGCAGCACGTCCTCGAAATTGTAGATGTCTTCCAGAAGGGCGGGGGCATGCGGCCAGCCGTCGTTACCCTCCAGTACCTTCCGGTCGGCCTCGCGGGAATGATACCAAACGTTCCACTCGTCGAAGCTGATATAGACATCCTTCTTGGAGCGCTTCTTGGCCTTGGTATAGGCGATCACGCCGGCAATGGTTGCGATGTAGTCGTCAAGACGGGTGTTCTGCGCCAGATAGTCGGCCGTGTTGCCTGCGTGATTGTCGAAGTACATGTGCAGGCTGATGTAGTCGATGGAATCGTAGGTGTAGTCGAGCACCGTGGCTTCCCAGGCCGGGTAGGTCGCCATCTTCGGCGAGGACGAACCGCACACTACGAGCTCGATCGACTTGTCGAAGGCGCGCATTGCCTTTGCTGTTTCGTACGCGATGCGGCCATATTCTTCCGCCGTCTTCTGGCCGATCTGCCAGGGGCCGTCCATCTCGTTGCCAAGGCACCACAACTTGACGTTCCACGGCTCTTCGCGACCGTTCTTGCGGCGAAGATCCGACCAGTAGCTGCCGCCCGGATGGTTGACATATTCAAGGAAGGCGCGAGCCGAATCCAGGCCTCGCGAGCCGAGATTGACAGCGAGCATCATGTCAGTGTTTGCGGCTTCTGCCCAATCGGCGAATTCATGGATACCGACGTGGTTGCTCTCGGAGCTGTGCCAGGCGAGATCGAGGCGCACGGGCCGTTCTTCGCGCGGACCGATGCCGTCCTCCCAGTTATAGGCCGAAACGAAGTTGCCGCCGGGGTAGCGCACGATCGGCACGTCGGCCTCACGAACGAGGTCAATGACGTCCTGGCGCATACCGTTCTCGTCGGCAGTCGGATGATCCGGCTCATAGATACCCGAATAGACGGCGCGGCCGAGATGTTCGACGAAGGATCCGTAAAGACGCGGATCAACTGAACTAATGATGTAACCGCTGTGAGCGGTACCGACTGCGCGCATGCTTTTCCTCCATGTATATCCAAATTTCGGATATATATCAATTAGTATGATAATTCGCACAGGAGGACGCAGGCGTCAATCCGCCTTTCGGCGACAAGCGCCGAAATGACAAAATCAGATCTTCAATCGCAGCACGATGTCCTGATCGTAATTGCCGAAACCTCGCCCGAAGATATTGATCCCGCCGGGATGCTCGGCCGTTTCGGGAACTTCGATCCGCAGGCGGATCGAGCGATGTTCAAGCAGGTTCAGGTCGGCCAGTCTGGTGTCGGAAAAGCGCACACCATCGATAAAGGTCCCGTTTTCGGTGACGCGGAAGGACTTGAGCACGCCGTACTGGCTGCCCCGAAGCTTCCACCAGTCGGGCGTATATTTTCCCCGACGATCGCCAAAATCGCCAGGTGAGGTCCAGGCGAAGATGCTTTTGCCGTTAATGGAAAGCGTGATGTCGGACGGCCAATTGTCTGAGGTTCCCGGCACCTCGGAGGAAAGCTCCAGGATGACTTCAAGTTCCTTGACCTCCGCTCCCTTGATGCGGGCATTGTTGGGAAACTGATAATCGACATATCCCGTTGAAAACCATAGCAGACCAGCCTTCATCCGGTCCGGTGTGAGGAATGTGTCGGGGCTGTCGAGATAACCGATGATGCCGTCGCGAGAACACATGCCGCAGGGAGCGTAAACCTCGCATCCGCTATAGAGGCCGACTGGCATCGCCACTTCGATCAATTCCTGGGCGGTTTGGGCATGGCGGGCAAAGGAGAGGATGATTTCCTCGTGCACGGCATGACAGACCTTTTGGCTGCCCTTGCGCGCTTTGGAAACCTCTGTACGGATCAGGCCCGCCTCCTCCAGCAGATTGAGATGGGTGGATGTGGTCGACTGCGGCAGCTCCAGTGCCTCTGCGATTTCATTGACGTTCAGCGGTCCGCGGCTGTGCAAGAGATCCAGCATCGATAGCCGCGCGGGAGCGGCAAGGCATCTCAACACATCCTGGCCGTCTTGCGGGCCGATCATCAGAAATCGCGTGCTCATATATTCCCCCAAACGTCGCATCTGATCTGTATCAGAGATTTTGATACAATCAACATCCGGCTGAAATTGGGACTGTGAAATATAGTCTCGGTCAGGTCGCAGAGGGCGACGCCGTTACTGTTACGTTTCGAAACCGGATTGGGCTTGGCAGGGTAGAAGAATGCGAGAGCGCAAAGTGATGCAAGCAAGGCTAGCAATTGTCCGATGTTGCCTTGGTGCCCGGCGCAGGTCGGAGCTTCGGGCTTTCAATATCTTGGTGGAATTCACACATAGCTTCGGACAACAAGCAATTGGGGCTTTCTTAAACTCATGCTACGGCTGCCCATCGTTCGCGGCCAGCTTCAGCTTCTCAGCAGCCGCGAGCTTCAGCGTCGGCATCCTCAGAGTCGGGTCGCGTGTCCTCAAGAGCCTGCAACACCTTGGCGCGAAACCAGGCATCGTGAGCCTCAGTGCTACCGACCAACTCTAGTGGAAGCGAGCCTTCGTTCGCCGTCCGAGTTAAAAGGATTCGCACGGCATCCGAAACCGTTAGTCCCATGTTCTGCAGGACTGCAGTAGCACGGTCCCGAATGTCGGGATCAATTCGCGTTTGAACGAGTGCATTAGAAACCATCGCCAATCTCCTTCACTGAATTCAGTGTAATGCGATTGCATGACAGAATCCAACCAGGGTTAGGACGTTCCTGACGATACATGGCCTTTATCAACCAAAAACAGTAATAACCTTGATAGCCAACGATTCCATGCGATTCTTCGGGCATGATCCGAAGGAGATGAGAATGTCGGAAACGATGCTTGCAGCGCTTACCAATATTCGGACCGCGGAAGATATGATCGTGGCCTTTCGCGATGAGGAGCAGTGTCGGCGATTGCTGGAAAGCATGGTGTGGCCGGCCGGGAGAGTTTGCCCTGCCTGTGGCTACAAGCGCTCGATCGCGATCGCCGGGCGATATGAGCAAGCGGCGTGCGCGTCCGGGTCTCTATCAATGTTCCAGCGGCGGATGTCGGTTCCAGTTTACGGGTGACGACACACACACCGCTGCATTCCACAAAGCTTCCTTTGCGTGTCTGGCTGAAGGGCATGTGGCTTATTCTGCAGTCGGATAAAGGTTTGTCCTCGGTGCGTCTGGCCGAGGCTCTGGGGGTGAGCCAACCCACGGCCTGGCGGATGGGACACGCGCTGCGTCTCATGGCGGCGCGCGAGCGCATGCTCGATGGCACGGTGGAGATCGACCATTTTCATCTCGGTGGGCGACCGAGAATAAATCCGGACGATCCACCGCCTGGACGAGGCCGAAAAGGTCTACCGAATACCCAGAAGACGCCTGTCATGGTGATCATGCAGCGACCAGATGACGTCACACCCGGCACTCCGGCCGGTGACGCGCGTGCTGCGGTGGTGACGGGTCTTTCGCTCCGTGCAGCGGCGCGCGCGGCCGAAGCGCAGATCGACCCCGACGCCTACTTGATGAGCGATGAGGCGACAGCGTTCATAGCCCTTGGCGAGAACTATGCCAGGCATGACACCGTGAAGCATTCCAGCCGCGAATACGTTCGCGACGCCGTTCATGTCAATTCGGTCGAAGGTTTCAATTCCCGCGTCCGCCGCACAATTGCCGGCGTCTTTCATCATATCAGCCCGCAGCATGCCGACCTGTATTTCCACGAGATCGGTTTCCGCTGGTCCCAGCGCGTCATTACTGGCCAGGTTGTGTGGAAAAGCCGAAATGGCAGGGAGCGCATGAAAACAATGTGGTCACGGGTGCCGCCGGCGCTGCAATTGCTGCAGGTCTTCCGCGCTGCTACCGGTCGGCAAATGCGCAGAAGTCCAGATGATGGCATCATCGTCAAATCAGCCGTCGCTGTCTTTGGTTGATAAAGGCCCGATACATTATGCGATCTCCTTGGCCCAGAACGTGAACATCCTAGGGTCCGGACCCAATAATTGGCTCTCCCTGAGCGCTGGGACATGATCCATTGCCGCAACGAAAGGGCGGTGAGATGTCTGATTTCTTTTGGTTTTCCGATGCGCAGTGGGAACGGATCGAACCGCTCCTACCAACGGATGTGCGGGGCAAGCCACGCGTGGACGATCGTCGCGTGTTGAGCGGAATCGTCCATGCGCTGCGATGCGGTGGCCGCTGGGCGGACTGCGCCGACGTCTATGGATCGAAGAAGACGCTCTACAATCGCTTCGTTCGCTGGTCCGAGCGCGGCATCTGGGAAGGCATCTTCAGCGCACTCGCCGGAGCCGAGGATGCGCCGGACCGATTGTTCATCGATAGTAGCTGCATCAAGGTCCACCGCTGCGCAGGCGGCGGAAAGGGGGGGGCTTGGCTCATGGTATCGGCCGCACGAAAGGCGGACGGAACACCAAGCTCCATGCCGTCTGCGACGCCAAAGGTCGCCCTCACGTCCTGCTCCTGACGCCCGGCATTCACGCATTGCAAATCTGTGTCCGCTTGGAGCGTTGAAGAGACAAACAAGCTTCTCCACTGGCGGTTCAATTAGCTCACTGTCGCGAGCTCACGCGCAAGTTCCAAGAACGCCCTGACCCCGGCTGACAGATTTCGGCGCCCAGGGTAGTAAAGGCAAAGCCCCGGATATGGTGGCGTCCAGTCTTCCAGTACACGGACGACGCGCCCCGCCTCAATGTCCGGGAAAATGTCTTGCTCGAAGATGTAGCCTATACCGGCGCTTTCCAGGACAGCGGTTCTTGTGAGGCTAGCCTCGTCCAGCGATATCGGGCCGCGTGCATCGATTTGCACCTGCTCCCCGTCCTTCTCGAAACGCCACCGAAACAGGGAGCCATCGGGCAGGCGAACGCGAATGCATCGATGGCTGAGAAGGTCGGGAGGGACCACCGGCTTCCCATGCCTCTCGAAGTATTCAGGAGACCCAACCACAGCATGTCGCTGGGGCCGGCCGAGCGAAACTGCAATCATGTCGCTGGGAACGAGGCCCGCAACCCTGACTCCCAGATCAAACCCGTCCTTGACGATATCGACCATCTTTCCTTCAGTTACAATATCGACATTCATGTCGGGATAGCGGCGCAGGAACTCAAGCACGAGCGGTGAGATGATTGCGCGCGCCGCGAACGGCGCCGCGTTGATCCGTATTGTTCCGGAAGGTGTCTCACGTTGCGCACGCACCGAATCCAAAGCGGCATAGAGATCCTGGAGCGACGGCGCCACCTGCTGCACAAAGAGCCTGCCGGCATCCGTCAGCGACACGCTGCGTGTGGTGCGGTTGAACAATCGCACCCCAAGCTCCGCCTCAAGCCTGCCTATTGTGTGGCTCAACGCTGTCGTAGACATGCCGAGATCGATGGCCGCTGCGCGGAATGTGCCGCGCCGGGCAATAGCGATGACCGCTTCAAGTTCCTTCAGGTTGGCTTGTTCCATTGTCCCGATCTGTTCATTGCTGCATGCCGGCTTATCCCACTTATCTACGCAATGGTCGAGCGCTACTATCGGGTCAGCCAATGAGGAGAAACACAATGGATATGCCCGATATCGCGAACATGTACTTTGACGCTGACAGCGGCAGCAACGCGGATGCGCTGTCGGACACCTTTGCGATCGAAGCCGTTGTCGAAGATGAGGGATCGCGCCATCAAGGCGTCGTCGCCATCCGTGAATGGTGGGTGGCTGCGAAGAAGGCGACGCAGTACGTTTCTGAACCTTTGGAATCCACCGTTGACGGCAACAAAGTGCTCGTCCGAGCCAAAGTTGGCGGCCAGTTTCCCGGCAGTCCGGTGACGCTCTCATATGCCTTCACCATCAAGGACGGCAAAATCGCTAGGCTGGAGATCCGGTGATGACAGACTTTCTCAACCTGAGAGGCAAACGAGCCCTCATTACTGCTGGAACCAAGGGCGCCGGGGCTGCGACCGTCAGCCTGTTTCGGGAACTCGGCGCGCAGGTGTTGACGACCGCGCGGGCGCGTCCTGAGAACCTGCCGGAAGAATTGTTTGTCGAGGCCGATCTCACGACTGAAGAGGGGTGCGCGGCCGTCGCGGACGTTACACGTCAACGTCTCGGCAACATCGATATCATCGTTCATATGCTGGGTGGCTCGTCAGCAGCCGGCGGTGGCTTTGGGGCGCTAACTGATGCCGAGTGGCACAAAGAAATGTCTCTCAATCTTTTTCCCGCTGTTCGACTCGATCGCGAACTGGTTCCAGGCATGGTCGAACGGGGAACCGGTGTGGTTGTGCATGTCACGTCCATCCAAAGAGTGCTGCCTCTCCCGGAAGCGACCACGGCTTATGCTGCAGCCAAGGCGGCACTCTCGACTTATAGCAAGGCCATGTCCAAGGAGGTATCGCCCAAGGGCGTCCGCGTCGTGCGAGTGTCTCCGGGTTGGATCGAAACGGAAGCGTCCGTTCACTTGGCCCAGCGCTTGGCGGACAAGGCGGGTACGGATCTTGAGGGTGGCAAGAAAATCATCATGGATAGTTTGGGCGGCATACCTCTCGGACGCCCTGCCAAGCCCACGGAAGTGGCAAACCTGATTGCCTTCCTGGCATCGGATCGCGCTGCATCGATCACAGGTACCGAATACACCATCGATGGAGGAACTGTGCCAACAGCTTAGGATCGAGACGCCTTCACAGATCAAGCGGGCGCGTCCCATCCGCCGATCTGTGAATAGATGGCGTCGCGGAGATGCCGGACGTCGCGATTCAAGGATGCCAACTCCTGGGGCGTCTGTGTAGAGGTTGCGAGCAATGTGTCGCTGAGGCAGCCGGCCCTGTGCTGCAACGTGCGTCCCTCGTTCGTCAATGCAACGACAACCTGCCGCTCATTGCTCAGATTTCGTGTCCGTCGCAGCAAGCCTGATGCTTCCAGCCGCTTCAGAAGCGGCGTAAGCGTGCTGGATTCCAGAGCGAGGGTATGGGCGATGGCACCAACCGTCTGCTCGTCGTCGCGCCAGAGAACGTTGAGCACGAGGTACTGCGGATATGTCAAACCCAACTCGTCGAGCACCCGCTTGTAGGCACGCTGGATAGCGATGCCAGCGGTGTAGATTGCGTAGCAGAGCTGATCGTGAAGCGGCGGTGGGTCGTTATGTCGTTTAGTCATTTTGAGCTCCTGTCGGCTCAGGATTAGCAAAAAGTACTGCAAAAAACAATATTGCGATAAATGATGTTGACACGAAAAATTAAATCTGACAGGTAATATTTATTGCAATAACAGTTATCGCATACACCAAGAGGAGAAAGCCATGACCACCAGGACCAAATTGGCCACTGTCGCAGCCGTAGCCGCAATATCCGCCGCAGTGCCTGCGAACGCTGGGGACACCATCCCTGCTAACCAGGCCGTGAAGAACGTTGTACTCGTTCACGGTGCTTTCGCCGATGGTTCCGGTTGGAGGGGCGTCTACGACAATCTCACGAAGCGTGGATATCGTGTCACCATCGTCCAGAATCCGTTGACCTCCCTTGCAGACGACGTTGCCGCCACCAAGCGTGCGCTTGAGCGGCAAGATGGACCGGCCATTCTGGTAGGCCATTCATGGGGTGGAACAGTCATTACGGAATCCGGCATTGATACGAAGGTCGCGGGACTGGTTTACGTCTCCGCGCTCTCACCGGACGCAGGCGAGACGACGGCCCAGCAGTATGAAGGTTTTGCCCCGGCATCTGAATTCGTCATCGAAACCACGAAAGATGGATTTGGGTATGTTAACCCTGGAAAATTCAAGGTTGGGTTTGCGCATGACGCCAGCGATACCGACGTCGCGTTCATGCGGGATTCGCAGGTCCCAATCAACATGTCGGCGTTTGCCACGAAGCTGGAAAATGCTGCCTGGCGAACCAAGCCAAGCTGGGCCGTCATCGCCACAGAGGACAAAGCATTTGATCAGGCCATGCTGATCCATATGGCAGAGCGGATTAAAGCCAAGATCACCAAGGTCTCAGCAAGCCACGCTCTGTTCATGACGCAGCCAACGGTGGTCGCAGACACCATCGACGAAGCGGCGAAAACTGTTTCGGCGCAGTAAGGATGGTCATTCGAGCTTTATCATCGGGACAGGCATTACTGTTCCGATGATCGGATGCTGGAACGTCCTCACTTCCCACCACGCTCGGCTCTACACCCAGTATGTAAAACCGTCGATCTCCAACTGAGATCGATTGCATCTCCGATGCCAATAGCGCTCACGGCCATTTCTTACGATTTCAGCCCACCAATTCACAAAGGTAACCCCGTGGATCAGAACACGCATGACATAAACCGACATGAAAATCCGGCACCACTACATCGTGAGGTTCCAGTCGATTTTGACTTTATAGTATGCGGAGCCGGATCCAGTGGTTCCGTCGTTGCTGCTCGACTGGCAGAATGCGGAAACGCACGCGTCTTGCTTCTTGAGGCTGGCGGAGATGATGCGGCCGAGTCCGTTGTAAACCCGTCGCAATGGCCGCTCAATCTCGGTACGAACCGTGACTGGGGTTTCGTTGGAGAGCCGGCGCCTGAGCTCTACGGTAGGCGGCTTCCTCTCAGCATGGGCAAGGGTCTGGGTGGTGGGTCGAGTATCAATGTCATGGTCTGGGCGCGAGGCCACAAGGAAGACTGGAATCATTTCGCGGCTGAAGCGGGCGATGAAGCCTGGGGTTATGAATCGGTTCTCGGCTACTATCGGCGGATTGAAGACTGGCGCGGCACGCCGGATGCGGTACGCCGCGGCGCTGGAGGGCCGGTATATGTCGCCCAGCCACGTTCGCCACAGCCAATCGCAGAGGCTCTGCTGGACGCTGCATCGGCGATGGGCATTCCGGTATTCGACACTCCAAACGGCGAACTGATGGAGAGTGCCGGAGGTGCATCGATCGCAGAACTGCGCATCCGGCATGGCAAGCGGGAGTCCGTATTCGGATCTTATGTTCGTTCGCTCATGTCACGACCAAACCTTACGGTCGTAACCGACGCGTTGGTCACGCGCCTCATCTTCGATGGCAAACGGGCGACAGGCGTCGAGGCTCTCGTCAACGGTCAGCGGCGTGAGTTCACTGCGCGATGCGAAACGGTATTGTCGCTGGGTGCGATCAACACGCCAAAGGTGCTGATGCAGTCAGGCATTGGCCCGAAGGACGAGCTGAAAGCTCACGGGATATCTGTCGTGCAGCATCTCCCTGGTGTGGGTCGAAATCATCAAGATCATCTCGCGTTCGGCTGCACGTGGGCATATCGAAAGCCGGAAGGCGTCGGCGGGGGAGGCTGCGAAGCAAAACTCTATTGGAAAAGCGACTCCCGCCTCTCTCAGCCGGACATTCTTCAGTGCCAGTTGGAGTTCGCCGTACCTTCGCCAGCAGAGACAGGTCTGGAAACCCCGGCGCATGGCTGGACGATGTTTTCAGGGCTTGCGCAGCCGAAAAGCCGTGGCCGGCTGAGGCTCTCCGGCCCCAATACAAACGACCCTATCCTGATTGAAACAAATTCTCTCAGTGAGCCGGAAGACATGGCTGCCGCCTTGGCGGCGGTTGAGCTGTGTCGCGAACTCGGAAATAGCGACGCCTTCACGCCGCTGGTCACGAGCGAGGCAGCTCCGGGCACACGCGACCGGGCAGGGATGATCGATTTCATCCGAAAGTCGGCCGTCACTTACTGGCACCAGTCCTGCACGGCCAAAATGGGACGCGACAGCATGTCCGTGGTCAACAACGAGCTCAAGGTCTACGGGATTGAAAGTCTTCGTATCGCAGATGCCTCGATCATGCCGCGTATCACCACCGGAAACACGATGGCACCGTGTGTCGTCATCGGAGAGCGCGCAGGCGATTTGATCAGGAAGACGCATGGTCTTGCTGACTGGAGTGGTGTCGCTCCATTCGACTGAAGATGCTTTAGAAGAGCTCGGCGGCCCGCACACACTGGCGGTCGAGCACTTTATGCCCTCTTGGGTTGACCGTTCGGCGTGTTTCAAGACCTTCTACTAGCACCTCAATAGACGAGCGGCTTACAGAGTTGTGTTCAGCATATTGACGGCAGCGTCGCGCGCCCACGCCAGTCGTTGAGGTCGATTGGGCTTCGCCCCGAAAACAGCCAGCCAGCCAATGCATAATCAACCAACGCAGCCCGGGTCCGGAGCCCGGCGAAGGCTGGGTCGCAGTAAGTGGAACGTGTGGGCAATGTCGTTACGCTCGGCGGCTCGCAGTAGAGCGACCGTCGAACGCAATTCATTGATCAGGCTTCGCCCGTGTTTTAACGGTCGAGACCCCAAACGTCCGGGTTCCGTTTGAAGTACTCAGTCAGCATTTCGGTAAGCACACGCACTTTCCGCGTGGGATGCTGACCCGGCGGGCGGACGACATACGCCGCCCCCGGAGGGACCGGATAGCGTGTCAGGATCGGGACCAGACCGCCGGAGGCCACATATCCATATGTGATGCAATCGGGGAGCCAGGCGATGCCGAGACCTGCCGCCGCCGCAGCGGCAAGCGCCGTGGCGCTGTCGGCCTTGAACCTGCCCTGCGGCTGAACCGTGACGATCTTGTCGCCATCCATGAACTGCCAGGCTTCCGTTCCCTGCATGAGGGCCTGATGGGTAACGAGTTCGTCCAGGGTCTCAGGTGACCCGTGCGCTTTGATGTAATCCGGGCTGGCGACAAGCTTGCCATGGATCGGGCCAACGCGCTTCGCGATCAGGTTTGAGTCTTGGAGGTAGGCACCCCGAATCGCGCAATCAAAACCCTCTGCAATGAGGTCGACGAAGCGATCGCTGTAGGAGGTATGGATGTGAAGCTGCGGGTGCTGGCGCGCCATGTCAGCAAGCACGGGGGCGAAGTGGGTCGGGCCGAACGTAAGCGGCATGGCAACCCTCAGGCGGCCGCGCAACTCACCGGTGGGGAGTATCGTTTCCTTGGCGGTGTCAATCTCGGCGCTGGCTCTGGCCGCATGGTCCCTGAACGTGATCCCCGCTTCCGTGAGCGCGGCGCCGCGGGTCGTTCGTGCAAGAAGCTGGACGCCAAGCTCCGCTTCGACCCGGAAGAGTCGCCGGCTGACGATCGATTTGGAGACGCCGAGCCGGCGCGCGGCGGCCGATACGCCCCCGGCATCGGCCACTGCGACGAATGTCTGTAGGTCTTCGATGTCCATTCCGGCGTTCCTTATTTCGCGACACAGCTCGCCCGAATATGGCACTACCGCACTACCAAAAGGAACAGCAAATTGCGTCCAGGCAACGGCACCCGCTGGCGCATGTCTCCCGTGAACCCATTGCCGTCCATAGCGGCAGAAAAAGGAAGTCTTGATGCCCCCTCGTAACGGCCTCGATTCGCTTCTTCGTCCCGAAGATTCAGTTCTCGTTCTGATCGATCACCAACCTTATCAACTCGCGAACCTGAACAGCCACGATCCGCATATGGTGGTCAACAACACGACCGCGCTGGCGAAGCTAGCAAGAGCCTTCAATGTTCCGACCATTCTCACCAGCGTGATCGCGGCGCGCGGTGGACTTCTCTTTAAGCAGATCACCGACGTATTTCCGAACCAGGAAGTCATCGATCGCACCTGGGTGAACACCTGGCAGGACGAGAATGTGGTGAGCGTCGTCAGGGCGACCGGCCGCAAGCAACTGATCATCGCCGGCCTGTGGACCGAGGTCTGCGTCGCAATGCCTGTCATCCAGGCCGCCGGCGAAGGCTGGGACGTCACCGTGATCACCGACGCGTCGGGCGGGATTTCGAAGGAGTCTCACGAAGTTGCCATCCAGCGCATGGCCGCGGCCGGCGCGAACGTGATGACCGTGATGGCGCTCGCTGGCGAATGGCAACGCGATTGGGCGCGCACCGAGCATGTCGAGGAGCTGACCGAGATTCTCATCCAGCACTTCGGCGGCAGCGGCATCGCGTATCTTTGGGAGCAGCAGCTTCTCAACACGCCGGTGCCAAGCGAAGGCTGACCCAGGCCGGGTAGCCAAAGCCGTCCTCGTCGCCGCCCTTCCGCCGCTGATGCTGAAGACCGACGACAACCCCGAAGGCACGCCGATGGAGGTCTTCGACGGCTTTCGGACGGCACTGGCCGGAAACCGTGCACAGTTCTACCGCGACGTCCCGTCAGGCCCGTTCTCCGGCTTCAACCGCGAGGACGGGGCGGTCCATGAAGGCGTGCTCCAGAACTGGTAGCGGCGCACGGGATGCTGACAGTGAACGCTGATGTGCTGAACGCCGACCTTCTGGAGTTCATCACGAAGAGAAGTGGCTGCGGGGCGTGGCTCGCGGCCCCGTCCCGTAGTTCGAGTCGACGCTTGAAAAGGTGTGCGTGCGTCGGTGGAGCACAAGAACTGGCAATGTCACGTTGTTTCATCAACGCCCGGACATGGCTTTTGTCTGGAACCTCAGACTGTTGCGCCGGCCACGGCATTCCACTGCGCTATCGTGCGGATCCGCTGAATGTGGGTGGCGAGGGCTGAGCGTTTCTGGTGCGGCGGGACGACGAGATTTCGGACTGCTGAAAAGACTGAGATGAACGTTACAGCAGATCGAAATCCCTGCATCATCCGTTCTCGTTTTCGAAGTGGCACGTGAGAATTCTCCGCGCGATTGTTCAGCCCCTTGTGCGAGCGATGTTCGACAGCCGACATCACCTCGCGTCTTGCCGCTCCATTTGAGCGCAGCTTGTCGGTGACGATCCGCTTCGGCGCTAAGCCTTGCTTCTTCAGCAGCCTGACCAGCAATCGCTTGGCAGCTTTGGTATCGCGCCGCGCCTGGACGATCTCGTCGAGAACGTAACCGTCCTGGTCAACGGCACGCCAAAGCCAATGCTTGCGGCCGCCGATGGAAATCACGACCTCTTCCAGATGCCAGATGTCCTTTCACGACGGCTTCTTTCTGCGCAACTGCTTCGCGTAAGCCGCGCCGAATTTGCGGCCCCATCGCCGTATCATTTCGTAGGACACGACAATGCCACGCTCCAACAGCTTTTCCTCGACCAACCGCAGGCTCAAAGGGAACCGAGCGGTGGTTCTTGTGGCTGATGGTCGGTTCGCTCATCCCCGCCAAAATTCCTCCAACCTTTAAGCCACAGACAACGTGACATCACCCCGGCAGCTATCGGTAATGTTCCGTATGGGGAGGCTCGCTAGTGGCTTTCCGTGTCGCGAAGTCCTTCCGCCTGGACCCGACGAAGCGGAAACCGACAAAGAGCGAGGACTATGTCGCGTACGGCGTTTCCGGCCGGTATGGGGTCCAGTAGCGGAGGTCTAATGCCACAAAAACTAGGGAGGGTGCGCACTGCACAATGCGGAACTCACCTATCTATCGGCGGGGGCAAGGGTGTGACAGCGCGAGAGCTGATCACCACGTCTCACCCTGATTGAGCAGCTTCGCCCGAAGCGATCGCGAACGCCGCCTTGATACAAATCGAGGTCCGGACTGTCGATGCTACTCGGCTTGGAGCGGAACCGCGTCGCAGCAACGATCCCCCAGCGCATTCGCTCTGGATTTTTCGTTTCTATCCTGATTGGCTGGTTCATGAGCTTTCGCATTTGCTTATCAGGCGATACTGTATTTTCTTGGCGGAGGGGCAAGCGTGGAACGTCGCCTTACCACAATAATGGCTGCCGATTTGGTCGGCTATTCTCGTCTCATGGCGGCGGACGAGGAAGGCACCATTTCGCGGCTGCGCGATGCGCGAACCTACGTGATTGACCCGGCGATTATGGAAGGCGGTGGCCGCATCGTCAAAACCATGGGCGACGGGCTCCTAGTCGATTTCCCATCGCCAGTGTTGGCGGTAAGAGCGGCTCTTCTAATGCACCGCAGCTTGATCTCGCACGAGTCTCTTCAAGGGGAAGACCGACGTCTGCGTTTCCGGATCGGTATTCATCTGGGAGACGTGGTGATCGATGGGGACGACATCCTCGGCGACTGCGTCAACATCACTGCGCGTTTGGAAACCATCGCACCCGCCGGAGGCATCTGCATATCTCGTGCAATCTTCGATCATGTGCAAGGCAAGATAGACGCTGGGATGACGTGGCTCGGGCCACAGTCCGTTAAGAACATCCCCGAACCAATTGACGTGTGGCAGGTCGAGGTGGACGGCACGGCGCCGAGCCCGGTTCGGCTCTCTGGCCAGGAACGTGCTTCGATCGCGGTTCTCCCATTTCAGAATTTTTCTGCCACGCCCGATCAGGACTTCTTTGTCGACGGACTGGTCGAAGACGTCATCACGGAACTAGGTCGCTTTCGATGGTTGTTCGTGATCGCTCGCAACTCGACTTTCGCCTACAAGGGAACAGCCAAGGACGTACGCAAGATCGCCCGGGAACTTGGTGTGCGCTATGTCGTGGAAGGATCGGTTCGGCGGTCAGGTGATCGTTTGAGGATCACTGTACAGCTAATCGACGCGATGTCCGGAGCACACATCTGGGCCGAGCGGTGGGATCGTCCGATCGCCGATTTTTTTGATGTGCAGGATGAGATAACGCGCCGGATTATCGCGGGCATCGAACCAGAACTGGGAGCGCACGAACGGGGCCTCGCCCTCGCCAAATCGACGGACAACCTTACTGCTTGGGAACTTTGTCACCGCGGCCTTGCTGAATTGCTTTCCTTCGAAGCAGGTTCTCAAGCCACTGCCGAGAAGTTCCTTCGACAAGCGCTCGAACACGATCCGAATTTCGCACTTCCCTACGCCTATTTAGCTCGTCACCGATACGCACTCGTACTTTGGGGGCGTGCCGCAGACGTGCCTGTCGCTATCAAGGAAGGACTATCGTTCGCCACGAAGGCCTTAGAAATCGACAGGCGGAGCGATATCGCGTACGCGATGATGTCGCTCCTTCTTACGGTGGACGGGCGAGCGGCTGAGGCCATGCCTCTCGCTGAACAGGGCCTTGCATTAAATCCCAACTACGCGTTTCTTCACTTCGCACATGGAATGGCAGCCGTGCGGCTCAGGGACGCCGATACGACGATTAGAGCCGCACAAAATGCCATCGATCTCAGTCCTCACGATCCGTCTATGTTTGCGTTCAAGACACTACTCGGTATTGGCTTGATGCTGAGAGGCGAGCCCGATGACCTCTCAACGGCCCGGATGCATCTACGGGAAGGCGCGTCCTTCGAACGCACAACCTATTATCCATTCATTGGGGCAGCGTTGCTCGCCCTCAGGGCGGGCAATACCGATGAAGTGAGTATCTGGATCTCTGATGCTTTGAAGAAATTTCCAAACCTGAATGCGGAATACGTCCGAGAGGCGGCCCACCCATTCTATGAAGGCAGTCCTTACTGCGACTACCTCGACAGGTTGATCGAGCAGGGGCTCCCCCCGGGAGAGAAGCGTCTGATCGAAGAATAATCGCGTCGGACTGCCAGCACGAAAGCACAAATGTATGGCTCTTACGCCAAAGCCGCCACCCGTCCGGGGGCGGCCTTTGATCACCAGCATTTTACAGTGATTACTGTGCAGCCTCTTCGATGAGGTCCGCAACGGCTTGAGGCTGCGACACCATCACAACATGGGATGCACCTTTGATCACGACAGTGTGCTTTGAGCCTGCCCGTTCGGCCTTGAAGCCGAGTGCCTTCGCTGGGATGTCCGCTTTTTGACCTCGCGATAGACAGCAAGCTGCGAGGATGCGACCTGGTGAAGATCAAAATCGGTACGCTCGTGACCGGTCCGGAATACGGACCCGCGCAATGGTGATTCAACAGAAGACCGGCAGGCCGGTCCAGTTTATAGCGCGGCGATCAGGATGATACGAATCTCACCTTGATTGCCGCCGTGCACCAGTTCGAGATCACGCCCGATACTCGAGCAAGTCTGCTGGCGCATCTTACGAGACGTGACGGAACGCTGGACGACTTCGCTTTTCCCAGTCGTGTTGATGCCAACCGTCATTTGACTGGTGGGTGAATGGGTGTCGGCGATCGGGAAGAATATGGCACGCATTCGCTGCGCAGAACCAACGGCGCGAACGACCGCGATGGTCTGCTGGTTGTTCGTCGGTTCGGCGACCTTCGCATCCGTATTCGCCTATCTCGGCGGCCAACAGCTCATCAGAGACTTCGTGACCGGCCTGGACATGTCGCCGCTGATGTTCCTGATCCTGGCCAGATCATCATCTTCATTCTCGGCTGGCCTCTGGAATGGACTGAAATCATCGTCATCTTCATCCCGATCTTCATTCCGCTGCTGCCGCATTTCGGGATCGATCCGCTGTTCTTCGGTATCCTCGTGGAAATCAACCTGCAGACGGCCTTCCTATCACCACCCATGGCGATGTCGGCATACTACTTGAAGGGCGTCTCGCCTCCGCATGTCAAACTGACCGACATCTTCCGCGGCATGATGCCGTATATGTTGATCGTCATTCCCTGCATGGTGAACATCTATCTGTTCCCGAGCATCGTCTACATCCTGCCGAATCTACTCTATGGAGGACAGAGATGACGCAGTGTCTGGCCCATTCCGAGAGGATAGACCGATGAACAGAAGCCGGTTTTTTGCAATATTTGCATTCGTGACGCTTGTCGCGTTCTGCGCGGTCATCCTGGCGTTTGTTCCACGGTTCGATTTGGCCGCTGCACTGCTGATCGGGATTGTCCCTGCGGGGTACGACATCTGGGATTAGCTCTTTCGGCGACGCCCGTCGAAATCGCCTGGATAGACCGCAATCGTTCAACCGCCGCCCTTTCGTGACGGCAATCCGCTGCAAAAAGCCCGTCTCCTCGACCTACGGGCTCTCGGCTTGGAAATTGATCATCCATGGCCCCTCCCTGTGAAAGCGAGAGGCACCGTCGTTACGCGAACTTCCGGTTAACTCGCGTGGCTGGGCTTCGATAGTTTTAAATGCCCAAACCCAACCCCTTCTTCAGTCCTCGTGTAAGCTCATACTTTTGGCTCAACTCCGCCCTGTGTGCGCGATCAACGATGCGAGCGACCTCGTTGATGCGCTCGATCTTCGTGGTGTCAGCCAGCTGAAGTCGGTCGAGTTCCTTCTTGAACGAACGCGGGTCTGAACTGCCAAAGCGCTGTTCAAGCGCGTGCGCGATCTGCTTTGCCTGTTCCAGTGCGTCTCGTCCCTCGGGATTGCGAGCAAGCTCTTCCACGAACTGCGCCTTCTGGGCCTGGGGTAGGTTATCGAGTTGCTTCAGGATGCCCTCACTGCGCGGCATGAGCCCTGGGACTTCGACCACGTCGCGCTTTTCCCGCTGCCAGGTCTCAGCGTCGCGCTCCGCTTCAAGTCGCCGCGTCCAGGTCTGGGCAGCAGCTTTGACGTGGTTGCCAAAAGCGCTTGCGAATTGGCGGGCAGCCTTGCGCTCTTTGTTCTCGCCAAACAGCCCTGCCCTGCCCTGCAGCGCACCGAACTGCTCTGGCCGCTCTGCGATAGTTTTGGCAAGCGCCTCTCCGGTTACACTCTGCTCGACGATCGCCGAACCGATCTTGGCGCTAGCTGCATCTGCATCGATGTAAATGCGTCGCCCGAGCGACCGCACCGACTCCATTTCGCGATCGAAGTTAGGCTTGGCTCTTTCTCGAGCTATGTGGTCGACCGTGCGGGAGTAAGTGGTGAGTGCCGGGACAAGAGGCTCGACCGTCCGGCGCTCATCGGCGTGTCTTTCTGACGCTGCAGCGTGGACGGCGTTCGAAAGCTCACGATCGCCAGTCTTTCTTCTTTGGGACGTGTGTTCCTGAGCGGGGCCAATCTGGATCTCGCTACTTATCCCAAGCTGCTCTGCCAATCCTCGCCGCTCGGCAAAGGCGCCGGTGTAGTAAAGTGTCGTTTCCTTCGCCCCAGATCGTCCCATACTTGCTGCCAGCGCCGTCATGTCCTTCAGCTCGTCGCAGCCTATGTAAAGCCGCACTTCCTCCCGATGACGCGTCATCGCAACGTAAGAAAGATGACGGTCCATGGTTCTCGACGCCATGACGAAAGCACGATCGACGGTCGATCCTTGCGACTTGTGAATCGTAGTGGCGTAACCGTGGTCAAAGGATTGGTAGTTTCTGACCGGTATGGAGATCGAGCGAGCGCTCTTGCTGCTGCCAGCTCCGCCGTCGAGACGTAAATGTAGTGCGTCCGGCTCGACGGCGATCACGTTACCGAGCATACCGTTCTTCACACCGAGATCGCGATTGTTCTCGAGAAGTACGATGCGATCGCCGCGGGCAAATGGCCGCTCACCGTCATTCGTCCGGTAGACGATTTCCTGCCCAAGAGAAGCGTGTTCCTCGCTGCCCTTCGCCAACAGCCCACGTTCCTGAAGGCCGGAACGGATCTCTGCATTGATCGCCCTCACATCGATACGCCGATGGGCAAGTGCGATGCGAGAGCCGGCAGGGCGGGCTTTGTTGTCTGCCAGGTAATCCTGCACCAGGGACGTTCTTGCCTGATCACGGTTTTCGCGAAACTCGACCGCATCGTGCTCAGCGTAAAGCGCGAGCCCCTCCCCTGTGCGATGGGTGGCAAAAGCGATCGAGGCGTCGCGCTGCCAGGCTGTGCCCTGACGTCGGATTTCAGAGAGTTGCACCGCACCGATTTGTTCGACAATCGCGCGGAACGGAGAACCGGCGCCGATCGCTTGCAGCTGTTCGTGATCACCTACAAGAACAAGTTTAGCGCCGGAGGTTTCTGCCTGTCTGACGAAGCGTGCTAGCTGTCGGCTGCCGAGCATACCGGCTTCATCGATGACGAGAACGTCTTTGCTGGTAAGCAGGCCTTTGCCGTTCTGCCAACCGTACTCCCAAGAGGCGAGCGTACGCGCCGCAATGCCGGATGACTCTTCCAGACCTTCGGCTGCCTTGCCGGCAAGGGCAGCACCATGAACGCGGTAACCTTGCGTGGTCCAGGCGCTCCTCGCCGCCGCGAGCATCGTCGACTTACCCGCTCCAGCAAATCCTATCACGGCAGCAATCTGCTCAGACCCCGTGATGTGACGCACGGCGAGACGCTGTTCGTCGCTGAGCCCTACGCGCGCGTTCGCCTCGTCTCGATCCGCTGTTCGTTGCTCCTGCTGAGGCTTGGACGCGGATAGATTGGCGCGAAGGGCCGCATCCTGAATGTCCAGCGCTCGCTCGACATGTTGAAGACGAACAGGGTGACTGGAGCGGTGCCCCATCCGCTCTGAACGTGCTGCCATCGCGTGTTCGGTCTCGACCATCTCCCGTGTCGAATAGCGCGCAAGTTCAGTCTCGGTTTCGGGCTTCAACTCAACGAGTGTCGGTGATGCCATGACAGCCGCAAAGGCATTGTGGAAACCCTGTGGATCGTCAATGTAGCGATGCAACGCCCGCGCCACGTCATGACGATCGAACACGCTCTTTTCGCCGGTGATGATGGTGAGGACCTGCTCAGGTTTTCTCCGGATCAATTGTGCGTTCAAGCGTGCCGCCTTTGGATCAATTTTGTCGCGCGACACCCCCAAGCCACGACGGTCCATCTGCGAAGCGTGAACGCCCATGTGCTCCGTTGGCTCGATCTCCAGACCGCGCTCTACATGCGAGCGATGATCGACGCGAACGTCCAGTCCGAGCCGCGTCAAATGACGGTTGGTATGATGTTCGAACAGTTCTCTGATCTCGCGGAGCTGCATGTGCGAGGTCGGCTGATTGTTCTCGAGCAGCCACTTGTTCTCACGCTCGATCAGCGTCTTTTCTGCGAGCCCCTGCTCCGTCACCACCCGCGTTGTCATCACTACATGAGCGTGAAAGTTGCGGACGTCAGTTTCGCCCTGCGGCTGATGGATGGAGAAGTCGACTGCCGCACCGTAACGGTTCGCAAGCTCGCGCGCGAAGTCACGTGTTAGCGCCAGGCGGTCGGCGGCATCGATCTCATGCGGAAGTGCCACTTCGAATTCTCGCGCGACGCGAGCGTCCTTGCGATGCTCCGCCTTCTCCACCGCATTCCAGAGCACTGAACGATCGAGTGCCCAGGCGGCATCGACACCATCCGGAAGAAGGATTTCAGAATGCTCGACGCCATGCTTGCGCGTGAAATCATGCACCATGCCATCGCGCTCATTCAGCATCTTTGTCGCCGTCCGATAAGCGATGGCCGCGACCGCGCTGCGGCCGCCGCTTCGAGCGATCGGCTTCATGCTGCAATGGTAGATGGCCAAACGACACTCTCCAAAGTCGCACAACCATACCAAGCGCTGAGTTGCCATGCAACTCGTAAGTGCGCGCTTATAGACTTTACTCGCTTCGCTCCCTCCGTCCGGGATCATGCAAGATGCACCGTTCCCCTGCTAATTCCGGGGTTGTGCATTCCGCAATGTCGACTACCCTCCCAGTACAACGCGCAATGGCAGACACTCTGGTGACCACAAGCATTAGGAGAATCGCATGGCACACAAGTCGATCTCACAGCGCCTCGCCGAACTGGAAGAGCGCAAGAAGACGCTCAAAGCTCGGCTCGGAAAACAGGAGCGCGCCCAGGACACACGTCGCAAGATCCTGCTTGGCGCGCTGGTGCTTCACCGGCTGGAGCAGTCGAACGATCCCGATTTTACGCGTCGTCTGAGAGACTGGCTTCGAGGAGAGTTGCCCGGCTTTCTCACGCGTGACGGTGATCAGGATCTCTTCGCCGACCTCCTCAACCCGCTAACGACCAGCGCAGGCACGGGAGGATCCGCAGAATGAATGGAGTGACACTCGCCTGGCTAGGATTCGAAAACATGAAGCGGGAGGCCGCGCGTTCGCCATCGCCGTTGCAACTATAGCTATTAAAGGGCCAAAAAGACATAATCTCGTTAATTGCAAGATATCAGATCAACCTGAGAGATGGGAACGTCGATGATCAACACTCAAGCGTCTGCATCATGACGTGCTGCAAGGCACGCACGGCGGCCAGATCTGATGGTCGCCCATGGGAAAACATCACTTCGTGATCGCTCATGCGATCGCGCTCCTAACCGACGGAGAGTAGAAGGATTAGGCCATGTCACGCAAAGCCATAAGGGCCAAACTTGCCGAGGTTCGCAGACCGCCGTGGCAACTGCTAATGACCAGTGTTCGTGAAGACGCGCCGGCGCTCAGTTCCGAGACGAACTACGCCCTCACCCGCATCTTCCAACTACTACCCCACCTCGGCAGCCTCACCGTTCAAACCACGCATGGCGAGATCCGCGTGACGCGGGACTTTGCAAGCGGCTATGCGGCTGAAGTGGATCAAACCCTTGCCGAGATTTTCCGGAATGATCCGGCTGTAACGGGTATCGTTGTTCCGGCCACCGGCACGGCGCCGGGGCATACCGCCACACGCGACAATCCCTATTGGTCACCGGACGGCAAAACACTGCCTGCCATTGATGCGGCCTTGGCGTCGGGCGAGATCACACCTCAGCAAGCGATCGACAGAATAAAAGCCGTCAGCACACGGAGTTAGAAATGGCCCGAAAATCCATTGACCCGTCCTTGGCCGAGCTGGCGGCAAAACGTTCTGCTCGCAGGGCGCGGTTGTCGAAACCGGAACGAGCCAACGATACGCGCTCGAAGGCGCGGCTTGATGCGTTCTTCCTGCCGCGATTTGAAAACGCAAGCGATCCGGAATTCACCAACCGCCTCGGTGACTGTTTCCACCGCGAGCTTCCTGGCCTCCTCACATTGATAGTGACGAGGCGTTGTTTGCGGATCGCTTCAACGCGAAGCACGCTTGCGAACCCGTAAGCACCTCCCCTTCCGCGGACGAGCCCACATGAGAGTGACGGAAGTATTTTCGACCATGTTTCGCCTGGCGGTTCAAAACCCAAGCTGGGCATTCGCCAACCTGCTTGCGGTTGCGCTGAACAAGAGCGGCTTGCAGTTCGCCGCTATCTATATGGGGCTTGTTATCGTTGCCGGCGTTACGGCCGGACCGATGTTCTTGGAGGCCGGGTTTCAGGAAGGCACGTGGGTATGGGGCGTTTTCAACATCGCGTTCATGATCTTCATGGCGCTGCTCATCCTTGCGACGATCGCCCCGTCCGTCTTACTCCATTTCGGTCACCTCGACGCCGAGACCCACGGCTCGGCTCGTCTTTGCGACCGACAGGGAGGTTGCTCCCATCGCCCGCGCCGGCTCCGGCCTCCTGATTGGCCGCGAACCGAAGAGCGGGAAGCTGCTGCGTTACGACGGTCCGGCCCATCTGTTGACCATGGCGCCGACGCGAACCGGCAAAGGAGTAGGAACAATCATCCCGAACCTGCTCACCGCCGACCGCTCGGTGATCTGCATCGACCCCAAGGGCGAAAATGCGAAGATCGCCGGTCGTGCGCGCCAGCAATTCGGCCCGTCCATATCCTCGACCCCTTCGGCGTGACTGGCACGCCCTCGGCTGCGTTCAATCCGCTCGACGCGCTTGATCCTGATGGACTCGATGTTGCGGAAGATGCCAGTACTCTAGCCGACGCCCTCGTGTTGGACGAACCGGGCGGCGCGCCACTCGGCCGATCGAAGACGAAAGCCGAAGCTTCCTAATGAGCGGACTTGCGCGACCGAAGTGATGAGTTAAGTGGCGTTCGCCGCCTCGGCCAGTTCGCTCAGCCGCTCCTGACTGACTGTCTCAACGAGGCTGAGAAGATGCTCCGTCCGCTCAAGAAGCCAATCGAGGGCTTCCACGGTAATCTCGAAGTGCTTCGAATAGCGCGCCTTAACATAGGCTTCGTTCAGAACGTTGTACCAGGCGGCAAAACGGTGCTGATCGCGCGGCCAAGCTTCGACCAGCCGCTGGTCGCGATCCTCGGCGAGACCGCGGAGAAATTTGAGATTATGCGACGGCGGGCTGTAGTTAGTGAGCGTGAGGAGCAGGCTTGAATACGCTGTTTCGACGGCCTGATGGAGCACAAAAGCAGCGAGGGGGAGATTTGATTTGTCTCGGTAGAAACGACTGCCATCCGCAAAGTCCGTTGCGTTCGTGAAGTGCCGTTCAAAATGATCCTTCGCCACGCGGAGTGCATCGGCCGGCGAGAGCTGTTTCGGCTCGGCCAGTGGCCGGTCGTCGAGTTCGTAGAGCACAATGCCCTCGCGCAGAATATCGACGAAGAAATATTGTCCGTCTGCAAGGAAGTTGTTCACTTCCCGGGCGCCATGGACGATCAGCCCCACCGGCATCGACACCGCCTTGTCCCACATCAGACGATCGGTCGCCTTGTCCCAGTATTCCGGTTCTGCGAGCTTCTTCGAATTGACGATGACGAGGATGTCGTAGTCGGAGCGGTAACCCTTCATCGTATGCGGTTCATCGACCCACGTTCCGCGGGCGTAGGAACCGAACAGGATAATCTTCAGGATCCGGCCGCGCTTCTTGAAGTCGGCGGAGCCTCCTTCAAGCGCATCGGCAAACTCCTCGTGGATGATCTCCACAATGCGGGCAAGCTCGCGCTGTTTCTTCTCGGGAAGATGTTCGAGGCTCGTTTTCATATGCAACCAGTAGGATAAAGACGACTCGCCGTCTACTACAGGAATTATCAGGCAGGCGCGCGTCTCCTTGATTGCGCAGGCCTCCGTGGCTGGCCGCACTTCAAGTTCCGGCACACACGCTATAGATGCTCAGGAACTGACGTCGTTGGTTCGTGCTGTCGAATGGGCGTATCCTTGAGTAGTGACATCCTAGATTGGCGGGGGCTGCGATGAGTCAGAAAGCGGACGCGACGAAACTTCCCCGAAAGAACTCCCGACCGGTTCTGGCTCGCGAACGAGAAGTCGCAAAGACCGAGGCGATTAACGCCCTTCTCACCCGACCCATCGCAATCCTTTCGGTCAAGGTCGGCGACCCCATCCGAACCTTTGCGCTTGGGCTTTGGAATGACATCCGCCCTCTCCTGCTACCGGATATCAGCGTGTCGACGCTGCGCAAGGCAATGGCAACCTATGTGCATTCGCGGAGTTATCAAATCGCGATCGCGCGGGCAGATTCCATGCGCCATGATATTGATGGCGAGCCGGTCGGGCCTATTTCGGATGGCGACCGGCTGGATGCGCTCAGGAAGTATGAAGGCTTCAAGGCGCGCGATGGATCCAGCGAGCCAAAGTCGGCATTGCCGGCTCAACTGACAAAGACAGAGGCGATCCGGATGGCCCTTCTCAGGCGGAAGGAAAATCCGCGCTAGACGGGAGCAGCGTCTCCTTACTTCGCAGCTTTGGCTGTGATAGCGTCCACCGCGTCCTGAGACCGGTCCATCACGAAAATGAATCGATCACGTCCAATCGACCTCTCCAGCCATTCCCATCATTCGTTGCGAAAGTCGCAAAAGCGAGGGTTTGCTGCCGTTCACGCCGTCGCCTGCGGCATCGGCGACTGCAATTGCCGCTGTCGATCGTGTGGGCATTGCCTGCCATTCACGGCGAGTCGGGCAAGCATACTTGGCTTGACAACCCAACCCACGGAATATGGGATGTCGGAAAATAGTACACCGGTTTCTCAAGGCTTCGGACTGGCAGGCGGCGCGCTGGCAATGGATCATGACCGGGTTGCGGCAACGAAACGTTTGCTTATGCGTGGCAGCAGGACTATCGCGGCCCGCCAATTCTGGATGGAGTAGTTGTTATGGCCAAGGCCGACGCTGACAGGGGCGCCGATCCCACGCAACCGGCCGCCCAAGACTCGCCTGGCCAGCCCAATCTTAAAATCTTGATGCTTGGCGCACTCGGTGTCGTTTACGGCGACATCGGAACAAGCCCTCTCTATGCGCTTCGCGAAGCGCTTCTGATAGCCGCGTCCGACGGCTCGGTGGTGCGCGAGGACGTGCTGGGAGTCCTTTCGCTGATCATTTGGGCGCTGACACTGATCGTGTCCGTTAAGTATGTCAGGTTCGTGCTACGGGCCGACAACAAGGGTGAGGGTGGTACGCTCTCTTTAATGTCTCTTGCACGCCGCAGTTTTCCGGCGCGTTCGACCGCAATGTTGGCACTAGGCGTCGCTGGCGCGGCACTGTTCACGGGCGACTCCATGATCACGCCGGCAATTTCGGTCCTGGCGGCTGTGGAAGGCCTTGAGACTGTGACGCCGGCCTTCGAGCCCTATGTCGTGCCCATCACGCTGCTTATCCTCGTTGCACTTTTCGCCGTTCAGCGCTTTGGAACGGGCGCAGTCGGAGGCGTTTTTGGTCCGATCACCGGTACCTGGTTTGTCGCGATCGGAATTTCGGGGTTGAGCCATATCATCGCCAATCCCGACGTGCTGTGGGCGATCAATCCCTATTACGCGATCCATTATCTCGCCGCCAATCCGGCGCTCTCGCTTGGCACGATCGGCGCTGTTTTCCTGGCTGTGACGGGTGCGGAGGCGCTTTACGTCGATCTCGGCCACTTCGGCCGCAAACCGATCGTCCTGGCGTGGCTTTGCATCGCTTTTCCTTGCCTTCTCCTCAATTACACCGGGCAGGGCGCTTTCGTTCTGACGCGTACAGACTTGCCAGCAAACGTCTTCTTCGACATGCAGCCGGGTTGGGCGCTGTTGCCGATGGTCGGTCTGGCGACCGCTGCCACGATCATTGCCAGCCAGGCGGTCATTTCCGGCGCCTATTCGCTAATTCGCCAGGCGGTGCAGATGAAGCTCCTGCCGCGCTTCAGCATTCTGCACACGTCGGAGACGCAGGAGGGTCAGATCTACCTTCCGCGGGTTAACTGGATGCTCGGCGTTGGCGTCGTGCTGCTGGTACTTGGCTTCGAGAGGTCCGGCAATCTGGCTTCGGCTTACGGCATTTCGGTCACCGGTGAGATGGTGGTGACGGATCTGCTTCTCTTTATCGTTATGCGTAGAATCTGGAACTGGTCCTGGGCCGCGGCGCTTTTGGCTTCGATACTATTCCTGATCGTCGACCTGGTATTCCTTGGCTCCAACATCATCAAGGTGGTCGACGGCGGATGGGTCACGCTAGCCATTGCTCTCGTGGTGTGCCTTATCATTTGGACCTGGGTCCGCGGAACGCGCTATCTGTTCGACAAGACTCGCAAGAGCGAAATTCCCCTCGATTTCCTTGCCGAGCAGATGGTGAAGAAGCCGCCTCAGCTTGTACCCGGCACCGCCATCTTCTTGACCAGCGACCCAACGAGCACGCCGACGGCGCTGATGCACAGCCTGAAGCACTACAAGGTGCTGCACAAGCAGAACGTCATTCTGACCGTGGCAACCGCCCAGGCGCCCACCGTTCCCGACAGCCAGCGGATCAAGATGGAGCCGATCAACGATCTGTTCATGCGGGTGACGATGAAGTTCGGCTACATGGAGCAGCCGAACATTCCGAAAGCCATGGCAATCTGGCGCAAGCAGGGCTGGAAGTTCGACATCATGTCGACCTCCTTCTTTCTCTCCCGCCGGTCGCTCATACCATCGGCCACTTCCGGCTTACCGCTCTGGCAGGCTCGGCTGTACATCGGGCTGGCCGGCACCGCCGCCGACGCGACCGAATATTTCCAGATTCCCACCGGCCGCGTAGTCGAGATCGGGACTCAAGTCACCGTCTGATCTGACCTCAGCAGCCTCGGTCGATGGTCCTTAACGTCAGCGGCGACACACCTCCCGAAAACTTGGCGTCGCTCGTCGGCGAACCCATCAATGTCGAGCGGATCAAGGTTGGAATGACATCCTGCGCCTGGTCACGACCGACATTATCAAACACATCACCCCGCTCGGGGTGGCAGCATATCAGTCTCACCGGCGCGACATCATCTATCCGTTGGTGCATCTCGCCGTCGCCGGTAGCGATGCGAGAACCGAAGGCCCCGGCCGCGGCCGCGAGGCAGCGGTTCGCGCTGCCACGTTAGCGGCCGCTTTTTATGCGAGGGCGTACCCAAATCGGGGCCCCCACGGGGTCGGGAACCAACTTCGACAAAGAGCGGCGATTGCGTTGTGGAAATCGTCGGCATTTTGCTCCTCCTCGCTGGGACGCCAGATGACAAAAGGGATCCCGTTGGACGAGAATTCCCGCGTCATCAAAGAGGGGAAAAACCATGACAACGACCAATGAGATTGCAGAAAAGATCGCGACCGAACATGGTTTGACCAAAGTCCAGAGCAAGGCGGTTGTCGAGGCGGTCTTCGCGGCCGTGACCGCCGCCGCCACATCCGGCGCCGAAACATCGATCCCGAGCTTTGGCAAGTTCAAGGTCAAGGACACGCCTGAGCGCGAGGCGCGCAATCCGGCAACCGGTGCGACCATCAAGGTTCCCGCTGCGAAGAAGTTGTCCTTCGCGCCGGCCAAAGCTCTCAAGGACGCGCTGAACGGCTGATGCGACTGGAAGGTTCGGGGCAAGAACTGGAAGATGCGGAGGCTGTTGAGGGCGCCACGGCTTCTAAACGTCGGAACGATGCTTCCCGCGCTGCGCTCCACTTCACGGTGGTGGTAGCTGGTCGGCCCGAATCTTCGACGATTGCGGATTGCACGGCAGAACCGGCGGCCTGAGGCACTTGAGCGCTCTGGGACCCGCGGTGGCTTACGCCCGCCCCACGCGGTTCCCGACGATACTACATTACCCACGAGGACAAGCGCCGAGGGTAGATCCTTCCGTGACGTTTCTGCCGCGAGCGCCTGGTGGACGGCAGGTCCGTACAATCCGAAATAGAGCGAGGTGAGGACCGGCGAAAGGCTTTGACGGCCCATGTATCATCCAACTCGCGGGTTGGCCTTTCGAGCCCATTGCCGGATCGACTGCCGTCCTGGCGAGAAGCCAGATGGATGCGTGTGGCGCTTCCTCTGTTCTCCGCAAGCTTAACGGCTGGCTGGCGCACGACCATAGAGCAGGAGCATGAGTATGATCATCACGCCGTAGATGATCTGGCGCCCGGCCTCTGGCATCTGCGTGACGGAGAGGATTGACTGCAGGAGTGTGACGAGGATGACGCCGGCGACAGTGCCGAGATAGGATCCCCGGCCGCCCAGGATCGAGGTTCCGCCAAGAACAACAGCCGCTATGGCAGGAAGCAGATAGGCATCGCCCATCGATTGCGAGGCCTTGGAAGCGTAGCCTGCCAGCAGGACGCCGCCGAAGGCCGAGAGCCCGCCCGAGGCGGCGAAGGCGATCATCACGATGCGGCGGGTATTGATCCCGGAAAGATAGGCCGCCCGTTCGCGATTGCCTATGCCGTAGACGGCCCGCCCGAAGCCCATCCGGCGCAGCAGGAAGACCATCGCCGTGCCGACCAGCCCCCAGATGAAGACGACATTCGGGATGCCGGGGATCAAGGCGCCGGTGGAGAGATAGCGCATGGCCGCGGTGGCGGAATCCTGTGGCGAGAACCCGCCTGTGTAGACCACCATCACCCCTTGAGCGACGGCATTCGTCGCCAGCGTCACGATCATCGAGGGTATGCGCATATATGCCACCCCGACGCCGTTGACGAGCCCGATGCCGATCCCGCAAAGGATTCCGAAAGGGATGGCAAGAGCAGTGCCGACCGGACCGCAGGCGGCAGCCGCGCAGGCCATCATGGCGCCCGTTGCAACGGTCCACGGTACGGAAAGGTCGATCTGCCCGAGCAGGATGACAAGCATCATGCCGGTGGCGATGATGCCGAGGAAGGATGCCACCTTCAATTGCTGCAGGAGATACTCCGGTGACAGGAAGCTGCGCGAATAGAAGCTGCCAAGGACAAGCAGCAGCAGGATGCAGCCGAACGCGGTGACCACCGCCGGATCGAGTTTGCGCAGGAAGTTCGGCTTGCGTCCGTTTACGTGCGTCATCGCCGTCTCGCTCACAGGAACCACTCCAATCTATTGCGCACCCGGAAAAGGGCCAGAGCGCCGAGGCTGATGGCCGCAAGCAGGATCAGCCCCTGGAACAGCGGTTGCCAGAGCGGGTCGAGATCGAAAACGAACAAAAGGTCGCCGATCGTGCGGAACGCCAGCGCACCAAAGACGGCACCGATGGCGCTGCCCTTGCCGCCAAACAGCGAAACGCCCCCCAGCACCACTGCGGCAATCGAGAACAGCGTGTAGGCGTTACCGCTGGCGAAAGCCGCGTCACCGGTATACGTGAAAAAAGTGAGAAACAGCCCGCCGAGGGCGGCCACCAGGCCCGAAAGCGTATAGGCAAGCAGCTTGCCGCGCCGGATCGGCATGCCGGACATGTAGGCCGCCGTTTCGGAAGAACCGACGGCATAGGCCGCCCGGCCATAGACCGACCGGCTGAAGGGCACCCATATCAGCACAACCACCGCCGCGAGTGCCGCGAGGCTCGCCGGAACGACTCCGAATATCCGTCCCGTCAGGGCGTCCGCCAGACCCTCGTTAACGGAACCTCCCGGAAAAGGTCGCAACAACAGGGCGACACCGAAATAGATTGCCCCCGTCGCAATCGTCGCCACGATCGGCTGCAGCCGCCCATATATGACGATGGCTCCATTGATCGCGCCGCACACAGCCCCGACGACCAGGACGATAACGACGCCGAAGGTCGTTTCGAGCGGCGAGCCCACGACCAACCATGAGGCCAGGCAGTTGGTGAGAAGGAAGATCATGCCGACGGAGAGGTCAATTCCCGCGGTTATCACCACCATGGTTTGGGCCATCGCGACAAAGGCGAGCAGCACCCCCTTGTTGGCAGCCGTTTGAATAACGTTGGCTGTGAAACCAGCCGGATGGTTCGCCGTGTAGATGATGAACATCACCACGAAGATCGCAACCGCAGTCAGCGTGCCCCGGTGCTCGGCCAGTCGATACTGCCAGTCGTTCATTGCGCGGGCTCCTGATGGAATGGTTCCGCGGACGGCATGTTAAGCGCGCTCGCGATCAGGGTGCGCTCCGTTATCTCAGCTCCCACCAGTTCCCGCTTCACCGCCCCGTCATAAAGCACGAGGACCCGGTCGCAGCAGCCGATGAGCTCGGCATAGTCGGTCGAATAGAACAGGATGCCCGCGCCCGCGTCAGCCAGACGCCGCAAGAGCAGATAGATCTCCTGCTTGGTTCCAACGTCAATGCCGCGTGTCGGATCGTTGAGGAGGACGATGCGTGGCTGCCGCATCAGCCATTTCGCGATGACGACCTTCTGCTGGTTGCCGCCCGAAAGGGCGCCGACGGGCGCGTCAATATTCCCCGCCTTGATGGCGAGCAGCGTCATCATCTGATTGATGGCGCTCTCCTCTTTCGCGCTGTCGATGATCCCGCCGCGCGTCAGCCGGTCGAGCGACGCAAGCGAGAGATTGTCGCGCACCGTCATCGACAGCATCAGCCCCTCGGTCTTACGGTCTTCCGGGATGAGCGCCATGCCGATACCGTGGCGGCGCGCCTGCGCGGGGCTGCTGATGCTGATCGGGCTGCCGTCGACTAGGACCGTGCCACGCAGCCCGCGCAGGACCCCGAACAGCGCTAAAAGGAGATCACGCTGCCCCTGCCCGTCCAACCCGCCAAGACCGACGATTTCGCCCGAGCGGAGCGAAAACGAGATGTCGTGGAGCCGGTCCGCCCAGGACAGATTTCGTGTTTCAAGCACTGACGCAGTTTGTGCAAGCCGGTCCGGCTTAGGAGGGTAGACGCTGTGATACTCACGGCCGATCATCATCTCGATGACTTCGTCGTCACTCTTGGAGCCCGCCGCGTAGCTCGCGACCTTGCTGCCGTTGCGAAACACCGTGCAGTCGTCCGCAAGTTCCGCAATCTCGTTCATTCGATGCGAGATGTAGACAAGCGCCAGCCCTTCCGCACGCAATCGCTTCAGCACTGCAAAAACCTTCGAAACGTCGGCCGCAGTCAGCGCCGATGTCGCCTCGTCGAGGATGAGGATGCGCGGCTTGCGGGCCAGCGCCTTGGCAATCTCGACGATCTGCTTGCGCGACAGCGGCAGATCCTTGACCAGAGCCAGAGGATGGATGTCGACGGCACCGGCGCGCGCCAGCGCCTCCTCTGCCAGGCGCCTCTGGGCCTTGCGGTCGATCATGCCGAACCGCGTCGGCGGATTGGAAATGACGATATTGTCAGCAACGCTGAGTTCTGGGATCAACGACAACTCCTGGAAGACGCAGGCGATCCCGGCGGCGTTGGCGGCAGCCGGCGAAGCGAATTTCACCGGCTGTCCGTCGAGCGTCATCTGGCCCTCGTCCGCAGCCACGACGCCGGCCATGATCTTGATGAGCGTCGACTTTCCTGCACCGTTCTCGCCGAGAACGGCGTGGATGGCCCCAGCCCTGACCGACAGTCCGGCATTTTCAAGCGCGCGAACCCCACCATAGCGCTTCGATATCCCCTCCATGCGAAAGAGCGGGCCGCCATTTTCCATTGCTCTCTCCGGGAAACCGTTACGGACGACGGGCACTGCACAGCTGCGCAACGCCCGTTCCTGATCGACCTACTGGTTTTCCTTGCTCTGCTTCATGATTTCCTGGGCGGAGAAATTGATCCCGCAGGTAGGGAAGGAATTACCGACGAAGAAATTGTCGGATTCGGACTGGAAGTAGTCCTGGCCCTCCTTGAAATTCGGATCCTCGACAATGGCCAACGGCAACTTGACCGACTGCGGCACCACCTGTCCCTCGAGCGCGGCGATCGCCGTCTTGATGGCAACGGCCACCTGTGCGGGTCCGGTTCCGGCCGACGAGCATTTCAGGCCGTCTGCGGCATGTGCTGCACAGAACTTGCGAAACCCGTTTTCGGTTTCGCCGCCAAACGGCACGAACGGATGTTTGGCGTCGATCATCGCCTGGACAATGCCGGTATCGCCGCCCTGGCCGGTAATGCCGTCGAAGGGACCGCTGGTGGCGATCGCATCCGCCGTCACCTTCTGGGCCACCCCGTCATCCCATTTGCCCACGACCTCGATGACCTCGAAGTTCTTGCCCGACGCCTGGAGTCTCTCATGGATGCCGTTGTGCCGATCGGTGTCGACCGAAGTGCCCGCCACACCGCGCACCTCGAGTACCTTGCCGCCGTTCGGCAGGTGTTTGACGAGCCATTCGCCCCACAATTGGCCGAGCCCCTTCTGGTCGACGTTGACGTTGATCGCGTCCTGGGTGTCGAGGATATTGTCGAAGGCAACCAGCACCACGCCGGCTTCCTTCGCCCGCTTGATGACGGGCGCAAATGCCGTCGGGTTCTGGGCGTTGACGACGATGGCGTCATAGCCGGAATCGATGAAGTTGTTGATCGCCGAGATTTGGGCGGGCACGTCCTCACCCGTCGAAACGACCTTGAACTCCTTCAGCTTCGCCGCGACGTCGGGCTGGGCGGCATAGGCCTTTGCCGTCTGCACCATCTGGATACGCCAGGTATTGGCGATGTAGCCGTTGGCAAGCGCGATGCGGTACGGGCCTTCCTTTTTCGGAAACTTGAAGAATTTGGTGTCTGCCGACCAGGGCGCGAAACATTCCGGCTCCGCCGCGGGCCCTGAAACCACTTCCGGCTCCGCGTAGGCGGCCGATCCCAACATGAAAAAGGCAGTGGCAGCAACGATGCCGCCAGCGAGTGACTTCATCATCGACATTTCCTCCCATTGGCGCGCCACTGATTTTGTTCTCCGGTTCGAGAGGGAACTCCTTCCCCCGGAACGGCACGAACTTCTCTGGCACCGGCACGCTGGATGCCTGCTTTCACCATTGACGAGGCGCTCTGGTCTCCTCCCGAAAGCACCCCTGTCTCTTAATTAGGTAGCGCTACCACAAAAAATTGTAAAGTAACATTTGCGGATTACCGAGAACCGAAATCCCCAATTTTCAAGTGAAATTCGGCGACGTCGACACCGATGCAGGAAGGCTATTCCCTTCCGTGATGATAGCGCTATCATGCGATCAGCGGTCAGAGTGCGATCGTTGCCGCATGAGGGTACCCATGGCCGAGGATTTCGAGATCGTAGACCAGCGCTTTGCCAGCCTGGTCAACCACAGCGCCCGAGTGGAACAGCTCTATACGGGGTGTCGCTGGGCCGAAGGGCCGGCCTATTTCGCCGCCGGGCGCTATCTCGTCTGGTCGGATATCCCCAATGACCGGATGCTGCGTTATGACGAAACCGACGGGCATGTGAGCATCTTTCGCCAACCGTCGAACTTCGCGAACGGCAATACGACCGACCGGCATGGCCGTCTGGTGACCTGTGAGCACGGTGGCCGCCGTGTCAGCCGCACCGAACATGACGGGAGCATCACCACCGTCGCCGATCGCTGGAACGGCAAGCGGCTCAACTCGCCGAACGACGTCGTCGTGCGATCAGACGGGTCGATCTGGTTCACCGATCCCGCCTACGGCATCGAGTCCGATTACGAGGGCCACAAGGCCGAAAGCGAAATCGGCGCCTGCCACGTCTATCGTGTCGACCCGGCGACGGGCGCAGTTGCGGCCGTCATTACTGACATGGTGCGGCCGAATGGCCTCGCCTTTTCGCTTGACGAAAAAAAGCTCTACGTCGTCGACACCGGCCGGACGCATGGGCCCGACCTTCCTGCGCATGTGCGCGTTTTCGATGTGAACGAGTCGGGCGCGATATCGGGCGGGCGGGTCTTTGCCGATTGCACCGTAGGCCTCTTTGACGGGTTCCGCCTGGACGACGAAGGGCGGATCTGGACAAGCGCCCGCGACGGCATCCATTGCTACCACCCGGACGGCGCCTTGCTCGGCAAGGTGAGAGTACCGGAAAACACCGCCAATTGCGTGTTCGGCGGGCCTAAGCGAAATATCCTCTACATCTGCGCGACCAGCTCGCTTTATGCCGTTCGGCTGATGGTCAACGGCGCAAAACTCGACTGAGGCAGGAGGCCAGCCATGCCGTTCTTGCGGATCACCATCGTGCGCGAGACCCTCGCCGACGATCCTGCGGCCAAGAGGGCGGCAATCAGCAGCCAGGTCACTGCGGCGATTGCCGAGGCAACCGGATTGTCCGAGCGCGAAATCTCCGTCGTCTTCGATGAGGTGGACGCAAGGAACTGGTATGTCGGCCGCACCGATGTCGGGACCCTGCGCTCACGCAGCCAGAAGGAGTCGACGTGAAGGACGACATCACTTCCAAAGACCAGAGCCGGAAGGCAAGCCGACGCGGCAGTGGGAGACCGACCATAGCCGACGTCGCAAAACTGGCAGGGGTCGCCGCGATTACCGTGTCGCGCGCGCTACGCGATCCCTCGCTGGTTTCGGCCGAACTGCGCGCGGGGATCGATACGGCGGTGGTCCAGCTCGGCTATGCGCCCGACCCCAATGCGCGCGCGCTCGCATCCTCCCGAGCCGATGTGATCGGTGTTCTCGTGCCGTCACTGACAAACATCGTCTTCGCCGACACGGTGAGAGGCATCTATGACGAGCTCGGCGACGGTCCGTTGCAGATACAGATGGGCAACACCCACTATTCGCCCCGGGAAGAGGAACGGCTGATCCGGATGTTTTTGAGCCAGCGGCCATCGGCGCTGATCGTGTCCGGCATCGACCAGACCGAAACGACCCGCAAACTGCTCGAGAGCGCGGATTGCCCTATCGTGCAGATCATGGAGTATGGCGACGATCCGGTCGATATGCTGGTCGGGTTCTCCCACTTCGATGGCGGCAAGGCGGCGACCAACCATCTGATCGAGGCTGGATATCGCCGTATAGGCTTCATCGGCGCGCGAATGGATCCTCGCTCGCAGCGTCGCCTCGCCGGTTACCGCTCGGCTCTGGAGACCGCTCAGCTCTTTGATCCCAAGCTGGTAACCACCACGCTGACGCCTTCACGCGTATCGCTCGGCGGGCCGCTCCTGGCCGATGCGCTTGCCAAGGTCGCCGATCTTGACGCGGTCTTCTGCAACAATGATGACCTTGCCATGGGCGTGCTGTTCGAATGCCAGCGGGCGGGCATCGCCGTGCCGCACAGCATGGCAATCTGTGGCTTCAACGATCTCGACATGATGCACGTCGCCTATCCGTCGCTCACCAGCGTACGCACGCCGCGCTATGAAATCGGCCGGCGCTCGGTGCAGATGGTGCTGGATCGACTTGCCGGCCGGCCAATTGAATCGCCGATCGTCGACTTGGGCTTCGAGCTTCAGGTTCGCGAAAGTACGCCGCACATCACGTGATCGCGGTAGACTATCGGGGGATCGGCCTTTCCAGCGGATCGGCTCCGGTGACCATAGATGAAACGGCCCGCGACGCGATGGACATGATCGGCAAGCTGGGATTTGGCACGGTTGAGCTGATGGGCTTTTTGCTGGGCGGCTTCGTCGCACAGGATATCGCACTGAAAGCCCCCGGTCGGGTACGCAAGCTGATCTTGACGGGCACTGGCCCGGCGGGAGGAGCAGGTATTGAACGGGTCGGAGCCGTCTCCTGGCCGTTGATCCTCAAGGGCATGCTGACGCTGCGCGACCCGAAAACCTATCTGTTCTTCACCTCAACCCCCAATGGTCGCCGCGCAGCCAATGACTTTTTGGCGCGTCTGAAAGAGCGCAAGCTGGATCGCGACAAAGGTCCGACACCCCGTGCCTTTTTGCGCCAGCTTGCGGCGATCAAGGCCTGGGGGCGTCAGGCACCGCAGGATCTCGGGCGCATCCGCATTCCCGTTCTCGTGGCCAACGGGGACAACGACATCATGGTGCCGACATCCAACAGCCGGGATTTGGCCCGACGCATCCCGAATGCCGATCTGGTGATCTACGAGGATGCCGGCCATGGCGGCATCTTCCAGTACCATGCCGAGTTCGTGCCGAAAGCCTTGGCTTTTTTGGCTGCCTGACCTGATAAAAGTTTCACACTGGAGAAAGCCCGTGAAAGCCTTCGTCGTCGACAAATATAAGAAGAAGGGCGCGTTGCGTCTGGCCGACATGCCCGATCCCCGGATGGGCGCGGACGATGTTCTGGTGCGTATTCAGGCCACCGCGGTCAACCTTCTGGATTCTAAGGTGCGGGACGGCGAATTCAAGCTGTTCCTGCCGTATCGTCCGCCCTTCGTTCTAGGCCACGATCTGGCGGGAACGGTTGTAAGCGTCGGCGTGAATGTGCGGCAATTCAAAGCGGGGGATGAGGTTTACGCCCGTCCGCGCGATCACCGGGCTGGCACATTTGCAGAGTTCATTGCGGTTGATGCCGCCGACGTGGCGCTGAAACCGGCGAGCCTTTCCATGGAGCAAGCCGCATCGATCCCGCTGGTTGGACTGACCGCCTGGCAGGCGCTGGTCGAGGTGGGCAAGGTCAAGCCCGGCCAGAAAGTGTTCATTCAGGCCGGTTCCGGCGGGGTTGGGACCTTTGCCATCCAGCTTGCCAAGCATCTTGGCGCCACTGTGGCCACCACGACCAGTGCGGCGAATATTGACCTGGTCAAAAGCCTCGGCGCTGATGTGGTGATCGACTACAAGACGCAGGATTTCGAACAGGTGCTGTCCGGCTATGATCTGGTGCTGAACAGCCAGGATGCCAAGACGCTGGCAAAATCGCTGAACGTGCTGAAACCGGGTGGAAAGCTGATCTCAATCTCCGGCCCTCCGGATGTTCCCTTTGCTAGATCTCTGGGGCTGAGCCTGTTCCTGCGCTTTGTGACGCGCATGCTGAGCCGGGGCGTCCTGAAGAAGGCTAGAGCGTTTCCCTGACTGATTGAATCATTTGGGCTTTGCAAATCAGATGGGTTCTGATTCAAACTTTCTGCCGATGGAGGTCGGCAGATAATGTCGAAAGCCCTTTCCGTTGATCTTCGCGCACGTGTTCTTGCCGCCGTCTCAGCCGGAGCGTCGCACCGGGAGGCTGCCGAGCGCTTTGGCGTCAGTGCGGCCAGCGTGAGCCGGTGGCGAAACCTGCAAGTCCGTCAGGGCCATGTTCGACCGGGTCCGCTGGGTGGAGACCGTCATTCGTACAAAACCGAAGCCAACGCCGACGCGATCATGTCGTGGCTTGAGGAACACCGGGACGGCACCTTGTTCGAACTTCGTGATGCCCTTGCAGCTCAGGGCATCGCCATCAGCAAGTCGGCGCTGCACCGTTTCCTTGTCCGGCACA